>JAUMXR010000001.1:47749-74478 GCA_030528995.1 Candidatus Saccharimonadota bacterium
GTTACTTTACCGATTGCGATACGACTAACATTATTTAGGGCTTTACTTAATTTGTCTTGTGAAACTTTGATTTTCATATTAGGTCCTTTCTATTATTTATTATTAATTTATTTGTAGTTGTAATAGTAGGGTATGTGGAATAGTGGAAAAGATTGGTTAAATACAGAGGCGGGTGGGATGTGAAAAAGTTGGTGGTAAAACGAGAAAAACTATGTGGGAAAGTGGGATATTTACACAAGTTGTTCAGGCTTTGTGGGTTTTGAACAAAGTTTTGCGCCAATTTTACACGGCGGTTTGCACCTAGTTTTACACTGGATTTCCACACTTTGAATAAATTATTTATATTAGGCATAGATTTTCTCCTTGATTTCAGCGATTTGGTCGCGGAGGGTGAAGTCTAGTTTGAGATTTTTGTTGATTTTCTTAATGCCATGCATGACGGTAGTGTGGTCTTTAACGCCAATTTCAGCAGCGACTTTATTGGTACTAAGTTTTAATTCTTTAGATAATAGATACATGGCGACTTGGCGGGCAAGCATAATGTTGGAGACGCGAGATTTGCTTTTGAGTTCGGCGGTGGAGAGGTTGTAGAATTTGGCGACCTTATCAACAACTTGCTTAGGGGAAGTGGGGCGGAGTTTGGAGGGTTTATTGACATTAACGGAGCCGTTTTGGATGAGTTCTAGAGGGGTAAGTCCGCGGACTTCGGACATAAGGAGGATGGTGGAGAATTCACCTTCGAGGTCACGGATGTTGGTGTTGACGTTTTCGGCGATGTATTCGATGGCTTCAGGTTCGATTTCGGCGCCAATTTGCTCGGCTTTGGCGCGAAGGATGGCGCATTTATCTTCAAATTTAGGAAGCTGGAGATCGAAGGCTCCTGCCCAGGTAAGGCGAGAAGCTAAACGTTCGTCGACGGTTTTAATTTGACTAGGAAGACGATCGGAAGTGACGATGATTTGTTTGTTGAGCTGGTAGAGGTCATTGAAGATATTAAAGAATTCTTCCTGAGATTTCTCTTTATTCATGATGAGTTGGAAGTCGTCGATAATGAGGCAGTCGAGTTTTTGGAATTTTTGATTAAACTCCTTACCTTTGCCGGCACGGACGGCGTCGATGAAGTCGGAATAAAAGTGGGAAATAGGAGTGTAGAAAACTTTGTATTCGGGGTTATGCTTTAGAAGTTCGTTACCAATGGCTTGAACGAGGTGAGTTTTACCTAGACCTGGGCCACCATAGAGGAAAAATGGATTATAACGGTCACCAGGTGAATCAATGATGCTTTTGGCGGCAGAGAAGGCAAGGTCGTTATTGGAACCAACTACGAATGAATCGAGGGTGTATTTGGGATTAAGGCCATTAGTAATGGGAGTTGGTTTGGAGGGTTTAAGATTAGCTCGAACGGTACGAATATGTTCTTTTACGGCGTTATCGCTAGCGGTGATTTCACGAGAACGGACCTTGGGCTTGGTGGCGGTTTTTACTTCGAAGGTAATATTGTTAACGGTGACATTGTTGTTTTCGAGGGCGGTTTTGATGATGTCGTAATAACGATTGCGGAGTTGTTTGACGTAGAAGGTGTTTTTGACGTTGATGATAATGTCGCCGTTTTGGGTAGAGAGGAGGGAAGTGTCTTGGAACCAGGTTGAATAGTTGGCAGAAGAAATTTGTTGTTCGATTTCAGCTAGGGCGTTTTTCCAGACGTCGTACATATGTTACCTCCTTACGTGGTTTTATTATAGCACGGGATGGGTGAGTTTTCCACAGGTTTTTGGGGGAATTTGAAATATGTTGTAATATGGTTGAAATGATCCAGGGGTGGAATTTTCCACATTTTGGCTTTTTATGGTGTTTGGGCTGTGGAAAACTGCTTGAAAATTGTGGAAAAATGCGGTATACTATAACAATAATTTGAAAAATAATAAAGTTTGAGGAATAATATATGCCAAAGAGAACATATCAGCCACATAAAAGGCAGCGCAAGGTGGAGCATGGTTTTATGAAGAGAAATGCGACTAAGAACGGTCGTAAGGTTTTGGCGCGACGAAGACTGAAGGGTCGTGCTAGATTAACAGCTTAAAGTAAGCCCTACGGGGCTTATTTGTTATATAATATATATAATATGTTAAGCAAGAAGTATCGGTTTCATTCGCGAGGTGGGGTGAAGTATGTGTATCAACACGGGAAGACTTTGCGTTCGGCGCAGATGTCTTTAGTTTTTATGCCAAATACACGAGGATTTACGCGGATGGCAGTAGTGGTATCTAAGAAAGTGGAGAAGACGGCGGTGGGGCGTAATAGAATTAGGCGTAGGGTTTATGAGGTTTTGAGACGAAATTTGGATTTAATTCCAAAGAAGGCTGATTATGTTTTTGTGGTTTATAGTAAAGAATTGATGCGAATGCCATTTGGTGGACTAGAAGAGATGATTGGGAAGCTGGTGGAAGAAAGTAAAGTGTGTTATAATAAATAGAATGGATAAGAAGAGTGTGAAAAAATATATCTATTTGGGGCTCTTTGTGGCTTTTGTGGCCGGATCGATTGCGGTGGGTGGACCATTTAATTTGATTGATATTATTGTGGTGCGACCGATTGTAAATATTTTGTTTGTAATATTTAATTTGGTACACGACTTTGGGTTGGCAATTATCATCTTTACAGTGATTGTGAAGCTGTGTATGCTGCCTTTGACGAAGAGGCAACTCAATCAGACTAAACTAATGCGGAAATTGCAGCCGGAACTAACTCAGATTAAGAAGAATTGTAAGGGCAATAAGCAGTTAGAGTCGTTGCAGACGATGGATTTATATAAAAGGTATAATGTAAAACCGTTTGCGTCGATTTTGACTTTGATTATACAGTTACCGATCTTTATTGCGATTTTTTCAGCGATTAGAGTGATTGCGACACCGTTGCCACAGGATAATCTGATGAATCGGGCGTATGATATAGTGGCGTATGAGGGATCGGAAATACGGGATTTGGAAGAAAAGCAAAAGACATATCTGGTTGATTTGACCAATAATGAAATTCCGGCAGAGGAAAAGACGGCCTATGACTTCCACCCACAATTGTTTGGCGCGATTAGATTAGATGTAAAAGCAAGCGATGTGTTAGCTGGGAGGTTCTCGTGGAGTGCGTTATTTATATTGGCGTGTGCGATTATGGCGTCAGTAGTACAGTATTGGGCTACAAAGCAGCAGATGCCATCTGGAAAATCTGAGAAGCGTAAGAAATTCCGTGATTTGTTGAAAGAAGCAAAGGATGGGAAGGAAATTGATAATTCGGATGTGAGTAGTTTTGCGACTGGACAGATGTCAATGATGATGCCTCTTATGATGTTTGTAATTATGTTTAATTTGAATGGTGCGTTGGCGTTCTATTATTTCCTCAGTAATGTGATTACAGTGATACAACAAAGAATCGTACTTAAAAAGGTGGATAAAGAAATTGACGATATGACCGATAAAGCGGTACTGAAGGAATTAAGGAAGATTCAGGAAGCCGAAGTGGTCGAAAACAAAAAAACAGGAACAAAAATAACTCGCATCTCCGCTCGTGATACTAAAAAGAAAAGGAGATAACAATATGAATAAAGATGAATCAATTAGGTTCGCAGCACGATATTTGGAAGATTTGCTGAGTTTTTTCGGAATTAACGTGGCAGTAAATTCGACGATTGATGATGAGGTGATACAACTTTCAGTGCCGTCGACATCTTTGAATTCTTTGTTGATTGGTAAGGGGGCAGATAATTTGAGGGCTTTACAGCATATTGTGTCGATGGCTTTGGTATCAAAAGATGCTGAAGTGACACGGGTGAATGTGGATGTCGCGAATTATAAGAGGCAGAGAGCAGATAGGATTGCGGAGAAGGCTGAGGGGTGGATTAGCAAAGTAAGGCAATCGGGACAGCCGATGGAAATTAATTTGAATGCGGCAGACAGGCGAATCGTACATAAGGTGGCCGCAGATTATTCGGATATTGAAACGCACTCGGAAGGGGAGGGAAGAGAGCGGAAGTTGATCATAAGTAAGATTGAAAACTAAAAAGGCATAGAGGGGGCTATTGTGTATGTTTTTAAATGACGAATTGAAATAATGTAATAATGGATTCTATACATCATTAAGCATACAACGAATAGAGTTCCCCATACTACGTTGGGAGTCGTTGCCGCCGCTAGATGTTTCAAGAGCAACATAGTGGTACATATCGCTAGCGGTAGCCCAAGTTGAGCTCCAAAAAATGCCACTACTACCAAGAGAGCTTTGAGAACTAGAACCACCATAACTAACCCTCCCTGATAAAGGAGTGGATAAGGAGTTATGGTGAGCCATGTCGTGACTCAAAATAGTATCACCACCCAGAGTACCACCATATTGGTAGGCATCTTCAAGTAAAGCATATTCGTGACCCGATATAGTCCCTGATGGTAGATGCCAACCCGCTGGGCATATGTCACCTTCTATATCATAGTAAGAATTTGGAACTGGATCTGAGCTGGGGGCGTGGGAGTTATACTCCCAGCAGAAAGAACCAGCAGATGTAGCACAGTAATTGTAATAGACACCGACTTTGCCGCTACCAAGACCAAAAGTAATTGGTGCGATATCGTTTTTATATCCAGAAACTACTTGAGGAACCGAATTGCTCCAGCCAGATGTCCATTCGGAGCCGGAAAGTCCAGAGGTGGGATATTGGTCGGTTGTAGAACCGCCACCATTTTTAAGATAATATAATTGAATATCAGTGGCGTTTGTATTAGTGGAACTAAGACTATTAATGACAGTAGAATTGGTGAGATCTAGCCTGAGATTGTCGAGCATCCAAATATTGCCATCACAAAGTCTGGCAACATAGTAGGCTTCATTATCGCGTGGGTCATAGACTAATTGTGGAACAACGGCTTCGTTTACGCAGTTACTGGAAACTGGGTCGGTGGGGGCGGTGAGGCTGGTAATACTAGTGGTAGCTTCTATGCTGGTTACAGTGATAATAGCATCGCCTGCTACTATGTAGGTGGTAGTGGGGGCAGAAAGGTTTGCTATAGTGCCGGCGGTGGCAGACCAGGTATTAATGCCATATTTAGTAGGAAATAAACCTGAGATTTGATGTTCTGAACCTATTGTCGCTTGAGTGGTTTGATTATTGGTATAGGTAGTACCATCAAAGGAAATACCGGTGACATTGGAGCTGATATTGAAGGTAATAGTATAAAGTTTATCCCACTGAGCATAGAGAGTGACGGTAGTAGTAGCGGTGCCAGTTCTAGCATAATACTTAGCAGCGTCGGCATAAGTTATGCCGCTACCATCTGGTTCGGTGTTCCAGCTGTTAAAGACATAACCTAATCTAGAAAAACCGTTAGCGGGGAGGGTATTGATGGTATTGGCATTGTAAGTTTGGCTATTCATGTTGCCAGTAGCATCATTGGCATTTTTATCAAAAGTAACGACAGTAGAGCCAGTATTAGTTTGACGAGCAACGCAACGAATGGAAAAGCCTCTACCTCGTTGCGATTGGGTAGAATTATAATAAGCTGGATAGAGATTGGGGCTATAGAAGTATGGAGCGTAGGCGACGGAATTATTATAAACTGTGCTAGTCCAATATCTTCCATATGTACCTAACTGAGTAGGTGTTGATGTGCCATCTTTGTAACCGGCGGCAACCATGTACATTGGATTATTGCGGATATTAATCCAACCTTTAGTAGCGTAAGTTGCGGTGCCGGTATCAGCAACGTAGTCTTGAGCTATGCCTTCGTTTACCCAAGTGTAGTTGATTTCACTATAATATCCAGGATTTGCAATGGTGTTACTGGTTCTGCCGGTTGGTAATCTCCAACCTGCTGGACAGATGGAATTAGGCGCGGTGGAATAATTTGTCGTAAAGGAACTAGTATTATTAGAAGCCACGGCGGCAGACCAGTTATAGTAGTTTCCTAAGTGATAATGGGGGCAAGTGCCGTCGTTGTGGGCAGTTTCGCAGGCGGATTTGGTGGAATAGGTGGTAGTCGTGCCGGTAGTGGAGGTGTAGCGATAGACATCACCATAATCGAAGGAAGCTGGAGTAATGTTGGTGTTGGCTCCATAATCTGCAGCCGTGGTAGCAGTAGTAGTACTTGGCGTCCAGGTAGCTGAAGCGTTTAGGGTGGTCCAACCAAGGTCGGTGTTAGCATGGGTGAGAGCGGCTACGTTTGTAGGAGCAGTTTCTAGGTCTAAGTCTAGGTTTTGAGTCATCCAGACTCTGCCGTCTTTCATTTTTGCTATATAGTATTCTTTCCAGTCGCGGTTATCTTTTAAGATATATTGTCTACCTTCTACTATTGAATTAATGATAGCGTCAGCATTGGGGTTGTCGCCTGAAAGATCTTGCATACAGAGAGCTTCGTTAATGGTAGTTGCAAGGGGATTGCAAGATTGGGTAGCAATAGCGGTGATGACATACGTGCCAGTATAAGAACCGGCTGTGGTTTCATTGTTGGCCCTAGCGCCTATGGCTATGGTATAGGTATTTGTTTCATTTGTGCCGTTGGTTTTGTCTAGTATGTCGCCGGCTTCGTCGGGAGCGGGACGAAAGGAAGTGTTATCGATAGAGTAATATTTACTGGGAAGATAGCCCCACTTACTATTGTATTGAGTGTTGGAAGAGCTAGAGAAATCACTTTCGGATATAGCGGAATGGATGGAAGTGAACGATTTGGTATTATCAGTGGTATTCACTAATTTGGTGCTATCAGTACCAGTAGTGGCGGAATGGATGCCTAAAGTATATCCACCGGTACCGCTAAAAGTGACGGAAATATCAAGTGTTGATGACTTAGAAAAGGTGCCGACGGCAGTAGCTGGAGCTAGGTCTAGAGATAAACTATTACTACTAACTGTAAGTGAAATGGCGCTATCGGCAAAAACCTGAGTGGTAGAAAATGGAATGCTAGCTATGAAACCTACAATAGTAAGACTAAATATTGTGATAATGTTTGTGATTGTTTTCTGCTTCACTAAAACACCTTTTTATTAAAATATATGACCTTTTGTCTTTTTATTATATGACGGTTATGTTTATAACGCAAGAGTTTTTTATAGATTTTTATGAAATCTTATTCATTTGGTTGGTCGGAAGAGGATGAGCCACCTAGGATAAGGACGAAATTGTAATCGTGAGAGATGGTTTCGGGGAGTTCGTCGTAAGATTTGGCTGTGGTGGAGTATTTTTCTTCAAGCATCTTCTTGGTGCCTGGAGTGGAATTGTCTAAGACATAAAGAGTGTATTCGTCGGGGTATTCACCTTCGGGGGCGTTATCGGCGGTGATGCCGGTGTAGCCTTCTTCTTCGAGGGTGGATTGTTCGTTGGAGGCTAGATACGGAGTCTCGGTGCCATTCAATACTAAGATAGAAGCATCTTCGTAGACGCGAGGATCATTAGAAAGCATGGTGGCAATGAAATCTTGGATGGCGGTGTAATAGCCGGCGCCACCACGAGGCAAAACATAGGAAATGCCGTTAATACTACCGGTAGTCATATAATCTGGGTAGAGAGAAACATTGCGCATGCTGTTGAGGTCGAATTCAAAAGTGAGGTGGGCGAGGGATTTAAGTTCTTCGAGAGAGAAATTGGTGCGAAGATTGTCGCCTAGGGTGGAGGCGAGACCGAGAATATCGGTGAGACTGAGATTCTTTTCGAAGACTTTGTCTTTGATGCCGATGAGGATTTTTTGTTGGGACGCACCACGGCTAAAATCACCACCGGTAGTGCCATGACGGGCGCGAGCGAGGCCGAGGGCTTGTTCGCCGTCGATGGTGTATTCGACACCTGGTTCGAAAACGGCGCCGGTCCAGCCGTAGTCATAGATACCTTCGTCGAGAGTAACGTTGATGCCACCTAGGGTGTCAACAATTTGAACGAGAGAGCCCCAGTTGAGGTGGGCAAAATATTGGAAATCGATATTTAGGATGCCGCCAACTTCGTCCATGAGGGCTTGAGCGGCTTCGGCTTCGGCTTCGAGAGTCGCATCGCCACCACCACCGTTACACCAATAAACTTCGTTAATTTTGCCGGTAGCGGTACAGGTGGGGGAAGCTTTGAGGTCGCGGGGAAGGGAAACCATGGCGATATCGCCGGTGTCTTGGTTGAGGCTGATAGCCATAATGGAATCAGTAAGCTGAGCGCCGTCGTGAGTGCCATCGCCTTCATCGCCTTCCATGTTGTAACCGCTGGTACCAAAGGCCAGGATGTTGGTGCGACCGTTGTCGTCGGTTTTGAGGCGTTCATAAGTTGGTTCGACAAAAGTGATAAGGTCGAGGACATTGCCTTGACCGCCGGTGATTTTGGCGATGATGTCATTACCCCAAAGGACAAGCCAGGTGACGCCACCAATGATTAATAAAACAATAACTAATATGATGCTGGTAATAATTTTGCGGGCTTTGGACACGGGCTTTTTCACTTTCTTTGGTTTTTTTGGCTTAATGGATTGGTCGGTGGTGGGGGTTGGCTCGTCGGTTTGAGTTGGGGCTGGTTCTGGGGTTGATTCGGAGGCTTGTAATTCACCGCTTTGTTCGTCAAAGTTGAAAACTTGAGTGGGTTTCAAAAAGTCGGCGGTGATTTCGGATTCGGAAAGAGGTGTCGAAATAGGCTCGGGAGTGTCTGGTTGAATTGGTTGGGAAACGGGGATTGATTTGGCTGCTGCCTTGGGGGTTTTAGTGGATTTGGCCATTGGTTTTGGTTTGACGATAGTTGGTTGAATAACGGTTTTAGCGGTTGATTTGGCCGCTCTAGTAGGTGTTTTTGTAGTAGTCTTAGTTGCTTTTATGGGGCGTGCAGATTTTGGGGTCGCGGTTTTGGCGCGACGAGGTGCTAGCCCATCGATTGATTTATTCTTTTCCATTATATATAATTATAGCATGGCAGGACTGAAAATTACAAAAAAACAACAAGCGCTTTTGAATTATTTGCAAGATTTTAATGAAGAAAATGGTTATTCGCCTTCGTACAGGGAGATACAAGCTGGTTTAGGGTTATCTTCGGTTTCGGCGGTGGCGGAACATATTGATAATTTGGTGGAAAAGGGCGTTTTGAAAAAAGTGCCGGGTGCGGCGCGTTCGCTTGAGATTTTGGATTACAAGCATGAGGAGACGGTGGAGCTATTTAAGGTTCGGATGGTGGATGCTACAGAGGAAGAGAAAAAGGTCTTGACAGCGGCGGCGGAGATATTGGGGTTGGATTTGGGATAGTTATTCTGGAGTTGGAATAGTAGGGGTGGCATGATAAAATAAAGGTATGGTCAAGAAGAATTGGCTCTTGGTTTTAGAGGGGGTAATGGTGGTGTTGATAGTGGGGTTGGGGTTTTTGTTGAAATGGAATATTGAGAAGGTTGGTTGGGAGAAGATTGAAGAGGTATTCCCGGATAGGGGGTTGCCGAGGATGAATATTACTTTAAATGGGGTGAGTCTGGAGGAGATTGATGGGGGGTCGAAAGATATAAAGTATGAAGGGAATGGGTTGACTATTTATGATGGGCGGAGTGAGGTAAAGGAGTTTGGTGGGGTGCAGATGAAGGGGAGGGGAAACACGACCTGGGGGCAAGAGAAGAAACCATACCAAATCAGGTTCGGTGATAAGGAAGAGTTATTTGGGATGGGAAGAGCACGAAAGTGGGTACTGCTTGCTAATGCGTTGGATGCGACGAATCTTAGAACGGAGACGGCGTTTTATTTGGAAGAGATGTTGGGAATGACTCCAGCGTTTACTGGGGAGTTTGTGGAATTATATGTGGATGGAGATTATCGGGGCTTGTACTATTTGACGCATGCGGTGGAGATTGATAAACAATCGGTGAACTTGAAGGATGCGATGGGGGTGTTGGTAGAGTTAGATAATATGTATGGGCTTATAGAGGACTACCGTGAAAGTGGAAATGGTGATAAGTTGGTGGTGAAGGATGTTGTAGATGTGGATCGTAGGGAAGAGGCGATGGAATTATTTATGAAAGATTATAATGAGTTGGAAGAGGCGATAAAAGAAGGTGATTACAAAAAAGCGGAGGAATTTGCGAATTTGACTTCTTTGGCACAGTATTATTTGTTGAGCGAATTCACGGTAAATCCGGATGCATATTGGACAAGTTTTTATTTTTATAAGAATGGCGTGGGTGACAAGATTCATGCTGGACCGGGGTGGGATTTTGATTTAGCTTTTGCGAATAAGGTTTGGCGCAATTGGTTGGGGGATGTTTTTCATTCATCTAGAGAAACTATGGTGAGAAAAAAAGAATTACAGACAAAAGAATTTTATGATGAGATGGGGATTGAGTGGTATGATATGTCTCAGAAAATAACTAGCATTGAATTCGATTTAATGGAAATGCCTGAGTTTCAAAATTTAGTACAACAGGTGTATAGGGATCGTATGATGGGGAGGGAAGATGAATTGATATGGCAGATTGAACAAAAGGCGAATAAAATTGAGGAAGCCGTGATGGCTGACGAAAAACGATGGGGAAATGATGGTTTTTGGCAAGAAGTCGAAACGATGAAGCAATGGATTAGTGAAAGATATAAATATTTTGAAGAAGTATACGGTGGTGAACGGATATTGATAGATTAAAAATGGTGGTTTTGCCTTAGAGATAGACAAAGGGTTTACATTTTGATGGATTATGCTATCATTAAAGTAGGAGATTTGTAATCTATGGCAAAAAAACAAAAAAGGAACAAAAAATGGATTTCTTGGTTGATTATATTGATATTATTCATTGCGGCTGCGGTGGTAGCTTATTTGGTTTGGGATAATTATTTTAGAGATAAGGACGATAATAGACAAAGAGAAGAAACGCCAACGAGCGTAGTTGAAAATAAACCAGTAGAAACAACGGAAACTACTGAGATTACGGAAAAGCCGAAAGTAGTTCAATATGATGGCGATGATCCGAATACAGCTGAACAACTGTCGGGAGCAATTACTCATGCGGAGGTTTCGGGAGAGTCTTTAATGATTAGGGTTAATATCGATCAATATTTGGAGGAGGGGGAATGTGAATTGAAATTATTGGACAGTAGTGGCACTATAATATATAGTGATTTAACGGTCATCATGGGAAATGTGGCGACATCAACTTGTGAAGGGTTTGATGTGCCAGTAAGTGAAATTGGCAGTGGTATAACGGAAATTAGGGTGGGTTTAAGTGCTGGAGAAAAAAGTGGTGAAATCCGCGGAGAGGTGGATATATGAAATATATTGAAGTAAGTGGGAACGGATTGGCCGTAAGAAGAAGAGATAAAAGGGTTTGGTATGTGTTGCTTGGCGTGTTTGTGGCGGTGTTTTTGTTTAGTTTTATGGTGCAACGTTTTAAGAATGATGGTGAGGCGACGGCGGCATCGTTGGCTGGGTTCGATCCTGGCTATATAATTTCGGATTATCAGATGGGTAACTATACTTCTATGGATGAGGCACAAATTCAAAGTTTTCTAACTAATAAAAATTCGTGTTCAAATCGGGATTATAATTTGTATCTACAATTGTCTGCAAATAAAAACTATACTTGGCATTGGAAGGATGGGCATTTTGTGTGTCTTTCCGAGGAATTGTTTGGTGATGGCGAAGTGATAGGTTCTGGTGAAACGGCGGCACATATTATTTGGCAGGCAGCACAGGATTATCGCATAAATCCGCAAGTTTTGCTAGTGTTATTACAAAAGGAAACTTCATTGATTACAGACCCGATTCCGAATAACGGTGATTATAGAAAGGCTACGGGGTATGGTTGTCCGGATACGGCGCCGTGCTCGTCTCAATATTATGGGTTTAAGAATCAGGTAAGAAAAGCGGCTGCGTTGTTTAGCACGGTCCTAAATGGTGGTTGGACGAATTACCCGTTAGGTAATAATTATGTACAATATAATCCAAATGCTGGTTGTGGTGGGTCGGTGGTGAATATTCGATCGCTGGCGACTTCGGCTTTGTACCGATATACGCCATATCAGCCGAATGCGGGTGCAATTGCGGCAGGTTATGGAACGGCGTATTGTGGGGCTTATGGAAATAGAAATTTCTATTTGTATTTTGAGGATTGGTTTGGGGGGATAACCGAAACGAAGATTAAGTATGAACCTATGGAAAAGCCTCGCTATATGGAGGTAAAGCAGGATACGGAAAGAGTAACATCTGAAGGTGAATTATTCGACATAATAGAACAAGGAATGATTATAAAATTCGCTACAAAAACCTTTTTGGGCGACGGGACTGTTTGCTTGAGAACCGAATATGCTACAAATGCTAATGTGGATGCTTGTTTGCCAATGGATAAATTAAAAGAGCTCGAATTAATAGTTGAGCCTTTGGAAAAAAATGAAAATAAGAAAATTATTAAATCTGGTGCTAAAAAATATTATATTAGGGGCGGTGAACAGTATAGTGTGTTTAATGAACCAATTATACGAAATATTGTTGCGGTAGTAGACTTTAATGAAAACAAATACTATATAACAGAGTATGATTATGAACATTCTAATTCGGAGTATGGATTTCTGGAAGAGGATATAGATGATTTGATGTCATATTCGGATTTGGATAGCACTAAAACTGTAAAACTTAATAAAGATGTTCAAAGAGTTGAGCCAATGACCGGTTCTTATTTTGATTCTCTTTATTCTGGTAGAATGTATGAATTTGCCTCTAAAATTAATATTGATAATACACATTATTATAGAACAAAGCACAATACTTTAAATGATATTAATCTGGGAATATCGGAAGAAGAATTAGAAAAGTCTATCTTCGTTGATTTTGAAGTACCTAGAGATTTGATTATAAAAGAGAATGTCGAGAGAATTAACCCTTTGACTGGCGAAGTGTTTGATGAGCTAAAAAAAGGAAGCAGAATCAGGTTCATTACTAAAGTGCTGATAAATGGAATTTGGTTTTACAGGACTGAACATAATACTAAAAACCACTTGTTTTTAGTAATTCCTGCAGATAAATTAACAAATGTTTAGTGTTTGCCTAGTTTTTTGTGGCTGTAATTTTTTACAGATTCTTTTAATTGATTAAATGATTTTTTGATTCCTGGATTTGTCAAATCCAGAATTGTCGCGTCTTTTTCTGCAATGAGAGTATTTAATCTATCTATTTCATCATGAAGTTGCGATATCTCTTTTTGTTGTTGGAGGTAGATATGTTTTTTATTAAAGGAATCTTCAATTGTTTTTGTGATAGCACTAATAAAACTCGGTTTATTGAATAATTCTTGAAGAGTGAGTTTTCCTAAGAATGAGGTTTTGGAATCGAATTTAGTATAATCTGAGCATGTTTGGATTAGGCTATCTCGAATTGAATAGAAGTTTGTGGGATTCTTGGCTGGTTGGTCTATGCTAATTTTTGAATTCTTAATGAATTCAGATGGAGAATAGTGATTAGTTAATTCAATGAGGCCAGAAAATCTTTCGGTGTCTCTGCCAGTGAGAGCGATGACTGGTGTATCAAAAGCTAGTCCGGGTAGCATAGCATGCAATCGTGGAGTAACAATACAGTGGGCAGATTGGTATAAGTAAAGCCAATACATAGCTAAATCAAATCTTTCTTCAATAGTGTAGTCTCCATTATGGATAGTGTTGACAGCAATGATATGACGGGATGTACGTTTTTGCATTGCCTGAAGAACTTTGGGGTCAACATCGACAGCTAACACGAAGTTTGATTTTTTGATTCTCTTATCTGGTAGTAGGGTGAGTGTAAGGCAGCCGGAAAAATATGATGGAATACCAATTGATTCGAGATATTCTTTTGTGGCATAATCTCTTGCTCCTATTGGCGCATATTTTTTGAGAAATGTGTGACTGGATGGGGTATTGAAAGTTTCCAAAGAGCCGTTGAGAAAACTAATATGCACGGAAGTTAAGAGTGGTGATATATTAGGGTTGCGAGGTGGCCAATGGGTTTTGCAGTCTTTTTGAGATTTTTCTAGATACCACCCATTCATTATAAGTTTAACCTTTTCGTTTGGCTTAAACTTGGTGGCGTCAATATTATCACGATTAATATAATAGTCTATTTGCGGGAGAAACCTTTTTGCAGCAACGGACTGAATCTCGTCGCCTATATTCTCCGTATCATAACAATAAATGCCATACTTGGTTGATTTACTCATTAAAGTTATTATATCATATAGAGAGTATAGGTGTTATAATAATTGTGATGAGCAAGAATAAAAGAGATATTATGTTTTTATGTTTGTTTTGCTCGGTGATGGTTGTGGGATTATTAACTTTTGTAAAAACACAAAATACATTATCGACTATTGAAAACAGAACGCTAACTACTTTCAGTCATTTTACAATACATGATTTTTGGAATGGTTCATTTCAGGATAATTTCGAAGCAGCAATTTCTGACCAGTTTATTGGAAGTAGTTTGATAAGATTGGGGTATAGTGAAATGTTGCATAGTTTGCCAACCTTTGGGTTGGAGGATAGAATTTGCAAGGACAAGTATCTAGAGTTGGCCGGTAGTGTTGATCGACGTCGAGCTACGTTTGACTGTGAAGACTACATACTTTATTGGCCGGAAGAACTTTCTGAAAATAAAAAAACAAATATTGTGGAAAGCACTAGAAGACTAAGTCACCTAAATGAGTTGAGTGATGTTTATTATTATTTTGTAAACGATTCGTCGGTCTATGATTTTGAAAAAAAAGAAAAGGTGGTGGACTACTATGCGTTGTTAGGAAATTATTTAAAAGGCGATTATTCCATTGGTGAATTTGATTATAAAGACTATAGTGGTTATAAAGATATGTTTTATAAAACGGATCACCATTGGAATTATAAAGGTTCATATTGCGGATATATGGATATCGTCAATCTTTTGGGCATCAATAGTCCAAATAATAATAAAACCATTAAGACTAATCATGAACCTTTTTTTGGATCTGGCGCTCAAAGTACAAATAACTATACGATTGAAGAGGAGTTTTCATATTATGTGTTTGATTTGCCGGAACATGATACGTTCATAAATGGGAAAGTGGGAAAAAGAGGACATTTTGAAGAATACCAAACGCATGATTATAATTACGATAGGACAACTAATTATTATGCATATTTATATGGTGGCGACGAAGGGGAGATAAGATTTGATTATCACCAGCCTAAAAAAGAAAATTTACTAATGTTTGTGAATTCTTATAGTAATCCGATTGACGAATTGATAGCTTCGCATTTTAACAAGACTTATATAATAGATTTAAGGCACTATAAACAATTTATGGGGAAGGATTTCGATTTAAAAAACTATATAAGTGAAAAAAAGATAAATAAGGTATTGGTTATTATGAGTCCGACTTTTTTGACTGAACTCAATAATAGTGTGGGACTGGAGGGTTAATGCTATTTAGTAGTTTAACATTTGTTTTCGTTTTCTTGCCGATTACAGTTGTTTTGTACTTTTTAGCGAAGGAAAAATATAAGAATGCCATTCTTTTGGTGGCTTCTTTAATTTTTTATGCTTGGGGAGAGCCAAAATATATTTTCTTGATGCTGAGTTCGATTGTTGCAAATTTCTTTATTGCTAGGATGATTGATAAAAATAGACGAGGAACAAAACAAAAGAAACTATGGCTGTGCTTTGCCGTGGTCTTGAATATTGGCGCATTATTTGTTTTTAAATATTTAGATTTTACGGTGAACAATGTTAATGTGGTCTTTGGCACTGACATGAATTTACCTGGTTTGAATTTACCAATAGGGATAAGTTTTTATACATTTCAAATATTATCATATGTAATTGATGTATATAGAAATAGGGTAAGGGTGCAAAATGATATTTTTACTTTAGGCACTTACATAGCTTTATTCCCACAGTTGATTGCTGGGCCAATTGTGCGGTATGCCGATATAGAGGTACAATTAAAACATAGGAAGCACAGTCTTGAAAAATTTTGTAGTGGGTTAAGGAGATTTTTATTGGGTTTCCTGAAGAAAGTGTTGGTGGCAAATAACGTGGCAGTGATTGCCGACTCAGTTTTTGATAATTTGGGCGGAAATGGTTTAAATGTTGGAGTGGTATTATTGGCATTAATGGCATATACTTTGCAAATTTATTACGATTTTTCTGGTTATAGTGATATGGCTATAGGGTTAGGTAGAATATTTGGATTCGATTTTATGGAGAATTTCAATTATCCTTATTCGGCGAAAAGCGTAACGGACTTTTGGAGGCGATGGCATATATCTCTTACTACTTGGTTTAGAGATTATTTGTATATACCATTAGGGGGGAATCGTTGTTCAAAACTTAAATGGACGCGTAATTTTTTAATTGTATGGCTTTGTACTGGACTATGGCATGGCGCAAGCTGGAACTTTATTATTTGGGGGTTGTATTATGCGGTAGTGCTATGGCTAGAAAAGATGTGGTTTGGTAAAATGCTAAAAAAACTACCTAGTATAGTTGGTTGGGTATATATGTTTATAATTGTTAACTTTGGTTGGCTGCTATTTCGTTTGGAAAGTGTAAGTGATCTTAGGATTGTCTTGCAGTCTTTGGTATCGCCTTCTGGTGATTTCGTGGGGTTTTTGAGTAATAACTTTTCAATTGTTTATCATTTGATTTTTATGATTATTGGTTTTATTTTTATTTTTCCAATAAGAAGAAAGATGCAGGGATTTGCGAATAAACATACACTTGTTGCGGCGCTGAGCGATATAATGATTATAGTTTTTTTTGTAGTTAGCATTTTCTCTTTGATAAATAGTTCTTATAATCCATTTATATATTTTAGATTCTAGCTTTCAAGCTAAGGTTTGATATCTATGATATAATGATAGATATGAAAAAAGATATTGTGTTGACGGTCGGGATAACGGCTCACGCGGAAGGGGTGCTTGCCCATAAGACAATGAAGGCTGTTTTTGCTGGTCTGGAAGAGTTAGATGCAAAAAAATATCCTTATGAAATAATAGTCCACATTGACAATGGCACTGAGCCAACAATTAATTATTTTAAGAGGTATGAAAAAGATAAAAGAATAAGAATAATAAATAGCCATTTTGGTGATTTAGGAATGTCTCGTAATTGTATTGCAGAAAATGCTAGAGGAAAATATATATCGTTTTTGGACGCAGATGATATGTTGTCTTCTAATTGGTATGTTAGTGCCCTGAAAAGGATAGAGGAATCAAAAGATACCATAATGATTCACCCCAATATTCAATTTAATTTTGGGGCAGGTACCCGGTTAGAATTTACTGAAAGAAAAGATTCTTTTGAAAAATACGAAGATGCGATTGTCTTGGCTGGGGTTAATCGATGGTGCTCGGCAATCATGGGAGAGAGAAAGACATTTCTGAAATACCCTTATATGAAAACTGAAAATGGGTATGGGTATGAGGACTATTGTTTGAACTCTAACACTGTAGGGCATGGTATAAAACATATGGTGGCTCGCGATACAGTGATGTTTTATCGCCAAAAAGCAGAAGGATCATTGCTTACGAGCTCTAATAGTGATCGGGTAATACAGCCATACGTATCATTATTCGATATTGATTATATGAAGACTATTTCTGAAACCGAAATACAGGCGATGAGGCCGCGAACGGTCGAGAGCCGTCGGCGTGGTGGAATGTTGAAGGTTTATTATGCTATTCGAGAGAATAATTTTTTGAACTATTTCATAACGCCTGTTGCTATACTTACTAAAAAAGTATTGAGGATTCGACCGGCTGAGGAACAAAAAGGTGGTGCAAAAATTCCTGATTTTATGATGCGGGAGTGGAAGAAAATTAATGAAATTGAAACTCAGCTTTATCCTACAAAGGAAGCATTAAGAGAAATATTTCAAGCGGAGCCAGATAATTATGATGTAGGGTTAGCCTATTATGATTTAGTGAAGAGTATTCCTAGCAAGCCAGATTATGTTTTTATAGTTCCTTGGGTAAGGGTTGGCGGTGCGGACAAAGTTTTAATTAATTACTTGAAGGCTATTAAATATCATCATCCAAAATGGGCTGTGGCTGTAATTACGACAATGCCGGGTAAAAATGTAAAAAAAGAAGATTTGCCGGATAATTCTTACATAATAGATTTTGGTAATAGAGCAAGTACATTGTGGCCTACGCAACGAGAAATATTATTTTCTAGGTTGATGACACAATTGCAGTGTAAAAAAATTCATATCATAAATTCTGAATATGGTTACGTTTGGGCTATGACGCACAAAAAGTTTATGGAACATGAATGCGATCTTGCTGTCTCAATTTTTTCAACAAAGAATAAGTATACACCCGAAATGGGGACATATGCTAACCCGTTTTTATTGGACATCTATAATGTCGTAAAAAACATTTATACTGATAACTATAATATGGTAGAGGATTTGATAAACCTAGAAGGATTCGATAAAAAAAGAATCAAGGTCATTCATCAGCCGATAGAGGAAATAAAACAAGATGGGAATAAGCTCGGAGAGAAATCTGGAGATGTTTTTAGAATTCTCTGGGCGGGGAGAGTTGATGATGAGAAGAACCCAAAAATTCTTCCGAAAATTGCTAGTAAGCTTGGCGATAAATACAAAATTGAAATGTTTGGAGAATTGGCGAAAGGATATAGTAAAACTGATTTTAGCGGGAGTAATATCGAGTATAAGGGTAAATTTTCGGATTTCACAATGTTTAAAAAGGAAAATTATGACTTATTCTTGTATACGTCTCTTCGTGATGGGATGCCGAATGTATTATTAGAGGCGGCATCGATACAATTGCCGATTGTTGCTAGCAATATTGGTGGAGTAGGTGATTTCGTTATTGATGGCTTGACTGGGGTTTTGGTGAATGATATTTTGGAGCCAGAAGAATATGCAAAAGCAATTCGTGGGTTGAATCGTGACCATAAAAAAACAAAGGAACTCGTAGAGGCTAGTAAGTCTTTAATGAAAAAATCTTTTTCTTGGAAATCTTTCTATGAACAGACAAAAGATGTCTTTTAGGATTAATTGGCGAGAGGTTTGTTTATATGGTGCGTGAGGATATTTATAAAAATGTGTTTTTGATAAGGAATGTGAGTAGGTTTAATTATGGTGGAGGGGAAACCTATCAACTAAAACTAGCGAAAAAGTTGGCCGAATACGGGTATACGCCAATTATTATAACTAACTCAGAAAAGCTCATAAAGGTTGCGAAGCAAAAAGGATTTGGAGTTTTGATACCCCCTTTTTCGAGGAGACAAAATTGGAGTGGGTGGAGAAATGCTCTTTTGCCACTTTACTTTATTTTCCAGAAAAAACTGACAAATTGGTACCGGACAGAGATTAGGAAGTATCGACCAGTTGCCATAAATATCCAATCACGAGACGATATGCTTGCGGGAACGATGGCAGCAAAAGAACTTGGTTTGAAGGTTCTGTGGACCGACCATGCAGATTTTAAAAACTGGGTGCTTTGGAATGTGAATGTGAAATATAAAAATACGATTGGAAAAAAAATTATTAAACTATCGAAAGATGTGGAAAAGGTGATTTTTGTAAGCGAAGAGATTAAAGAAGAGACTGCCAGAATGATTGCGCCTCAAAAATTGTATAATAGTGTGGTAATAGAAAATGGGGTGGATGATGAGTTGGAAAAAAATATTGATGTTAAAACGAAAAAAACCAGTTTTGTGTTCGTTGGAAGAGTGGTAAAAGAAAAAGGGGTAGAAGAATTAATAAAAGCTTTTACGATGGTTCTGGCAAAATATCCAGATGCAAAACTGAATATATATGGTGATGGGGAAATTAAAAGATTTCAAAAACTGTCTAATAATAATGTAAGATTTTATGGAAAGACTAATAATGCTTCAAGAGTTCTGGCCGAGAATGAGGTGTTTATACTGCCGAGCCACCATGAAGGATTGTCGCTATCGTTATTGGAAGCTGCAATGATGGGAAAAAAGATTATTGCGTCGGATGTGGATGGTAATCCGGAAGTGGTGGTGGATGGAAAAACTGGGCTTTTGGTGCCGGCAAAAAATGTGCAGAAATTGGCTGAGGCGATGATTTGGATGCTGGAACACAAAAAGGAGGCCGAAGTTATGTCTAGGAATGCGCGGAAAAGATACGAGAAATATTTTAATTTCGAAAAGATTTTTGAAGAAAAGATGCTGCCATTGTATAATGGAGAAAAGGAGAAAAAATGAAAGTATTATTAACTGGTGGAACTGGATATATTGGGTCGCATACGGCGATTGAGCTGATTAAGCTTGGCTATGAGGTCGAGATAATGGATAACTTATTTAATAGTAAGATTACCGTGCTTGACAAAATTGAAGAGATTACGGGGGTGAAGCCGAAGTTTTACAAGGTAGACCTCTTGGATAAAGAGGGGATGGATAAGATGTTCGGAGAAGGTGGATATGATTTGGTGATTCATTTTGCTGGGCTTAAGGCAGTTGGAGAGTCAGTGGAGAAGCCGCTGAAGTATTACGAGAACAATGTGGGTGGTACAATTAACTTGCTTGAATGCATGAAAAAACATGGGGTGAATAAAATCGTATTCTCGTCGTCGGCGACAGTGTATGGTGACCAGGGGGTGGCGGAACTGACGGAAGAAATGCAGACTGGAGTAGGAATTACGAACCCATACGGCGAAACAAAACACGTGATTGAGGAAATTTTGAAAGATGTGGCAGAGGCGGAGCCAGATTTTGAAGCTACAATTTTGAGATACTTTAATCCAGTGGGGGCGCATCCATCAGGCCTAATTGGGGAAGACCCGAATGATATTCCGAATAATTTGATGCCGATTATAATGAAAGTGTCTACTGGTGAGATTGAGAAACTTAAAGTGTACGGCGATGATTACGATACGCCAGATGGGACTGGGATTCGTGATTATATCCATGTAGTAGATCTCGCTAAAGGGCATGTTGCGGCGATTGAGAAGATGAAGCCTGGAGTATCGATTTACAATTTAGGAACTGGTAAGGGGACTTCGGTACTGGAGATGGTAGCGGCCTTTGAGAAAGCTAGTGGCAAAAAACTGCCTTACGAAATTGTGGGCAGGAGGGCGGGTGACCTTGCCGAAATATTCGCAAATCCTAGTAAAGCCGAAAAAGAATTGGACTGGAAGACCGAACTTACGATAGAAGATGCAATGAATGACACGATTAATTACTTGGAACATTTAGCGAAAAAATGAAACCTTTAGTTTCGATTGTAGTGCCGGTTTATAATGTAGAGGATTACTTGGCGAAGTGTTTGGAAACTTTGAGCCGGCAAGCTTATGAAGGGATTGAAATAATTATCGTGGATGATGGCTCGACTGATGGGTCTGGTAGGATTTGTGATGAATTTGCCAAAAACGAGCCGCGTGTGCGGGTATTTCACAAGAAGAACGGGGGATTGTCTTCTGCACGTAATTTTGGCATTAAAAAAGCAAAGGGTGAATTCGTATGTTTGGTAGATAGTGACGATTATGTAAAAGAAAAGTTTGTGGAAGAAATGGTGAAAATGGCACTCACAAATGAGGTTGATGTGGTTGTATGTGGATATAATGATGTAATTCCCGAAGAAGGATTATTGAGTGGAGAAGAAGCTACGGTTAGACTTTTGGTGGGTCAAGAAAATATTGATATTATTGCATGGAATAAAATGTATCGTCTTGGATTATTCAAAGACATAGACTATCCGGAGG
Source organism: Candidatus Saccharimonadota bacterium (assembly GCA_030528995.1). Lineage (GTDB taxonomy): Bacteria > Patescibacteriota > Saccharimonadia > Saccharimonadales > Saccharimonadaceae > Nanosyncoccus. Next base: position 69,413 of record JAUMXR010000001.1, read on the forward strand.
GTTCAAATTACGAAGACAATTTAACCACCTATAAATTATTAAGTAAGGCTAAACGCGTGGCTTACGCAGCGAAGTCTTTATATTGTTATATAGAGCGAGCGGGAAGTATTACGAAGAAGGATAAGAAATTAGAAAGACTAAAGAGTCGTGAGAGAGCTGCAGCGGAAGCTAAGGAATATTTCAAAGACAAAAAAGAACTAGAAGAAGCGGCAGAGATTGCGATGTTGACGGCAAAGTTGGCTTTTGTGGATTTTGCGGTGAGTGGTGATGTAGAAAAGAAATATATTGACTATGGTGTTACCTGGATAAAAAAATACAAGAAACGGTTGCTGAAGAATAAATATTTGACTAAAAAGTTAAAACTATATATTTATTTGGTTACGCATTTGAATGCTAAATTGTACATAGGATTCAGAAAAATACGACACGAATAGATTCTATGGACTAGCTCCAGAGTTTGGTGTAAGCATCGGCGATTTTGTTGGGGTCGCCGTCTTTAACGATTTTGCCATCTTCAATGAGAATGGCGCGGTCACAGAATTTGCGGACATTGTCCATAGAATGGGTTACTAAGATGACCGTTTGGTTCTGTTCTTTAAGACTATGAAAATAATTACTGCATTTTTGTTGGAAGGCGGCATCGCCGACGGCGAGAACTTCGTCTAGAAGCAGGATATCGCCACGAGCACGAATGGCAATCGAAAAAGCAAGGCGTACTTGCATGCCGGATGAATAATTCTTCAATTTTTGGTCTTGGAAATCTTTGAGTTCAGCGAATTCCCAAATATCGTTATACATAGTATCCATTTCTTCATTAGAAAAACCAAGTAAAGCGCCGTTCATGTAGACGTTTTCGCGGCCGGTAAGTTCGGGATTGAAACCAACGCCGAGCTCGATGAATGGGACAAGTGTGCCATCTACGGTAATTTCGCCTTTTTCTGGATAATATATGCCGGCTAAGATTTTTAGTAGGGTGGATTTGCCGGAACCATTGCGGCCAACAATGCCAACGAAAGAACCCTTTTTGATTTCAAAATCTAGACCACGGAGAACTTTTTGCTCTTTATAACCTTTAATGCCGCGGAGGCGATTGAACAGGGCTTGCTTCAAGCCGAAGGCTTGCTCGGTGGGAAGCTTGAAACTTTTGTGCAAATTTTTGACACTGATAGCAATATCGCTATCAGTTTGAATTTCGGTGCGAGTACCAATTGAGCGTTTCATTAGACCTCCTCCGCAAAGAACTTAGATTTACGTCGGAAAACAAGTGCACCAATAACTAGAAGGGATAATGTGATGAGTATTGGTAGCAATGCTAGAGGGATATTGTCTAAATAATTCCAGGTGGTAATTGTTTCATGTGTGATGAGTCCGAAACGGATATCTTGAATGGCTTGTGAGATAGGGTTAAGAAGGATGACTTTGGCAGCAAGGGCGCTGGTATCTGCAACCATTGAGATGGGGTAGATGATTGGCACGGCGTAGAATAAAGCTTGGGTGAGAACGTCCCAAATGGAGGTAATGTCACGATATTTGACATTAATGGAACCAAGCAAAAAGGCGATGCCAAGAGAAAGAAGATAGAGTTGGAGAATGGCTGGGATAATTAAGAACCAGCTCCAAGTAGGTGTGACTCCATTGATGAGTGCAAAAATAATAATAACAACTAGGTTGATGAGCATGTTGATAACTGCAGTCAGGGTGGTAGAAACAACTACGATGTATTTAGGAAAACTGATTTTGCGGAGAAGGTCACCGCGATTGACAATAGCCTGGATGCCCTGAGAGGTGCATTCGGTAAAAAAACTCCACATAGTAGTTCCGCAGAGAAGATAAACTGGATAATGCGGGATATCGCCACCGATGCGAAGAAGCTTGGCAAAAACAATATAGAGAATTGCAAACATCATTAGTGGGCGGAGTAGGGCCCAGAGGTAACCTAAAACTGAACCTTGATAGCGAAGCTTAAAATCTGTTTTGGTAAGTTCCTTCAACAAGATACGATTTTTACGGTTTAAAACTAACGGTATATTCATATAGTGTATATTTTAGCATATTTTAAGACTTTGCGCGACGGATTGAGCGTAAGTGGGAAATGCGCCAACGGAGATAGACGAGGTGGAGCCAGAATTTTTCACTTAGTTTGGGGTTACGGCCGAGCCAGTGTTTAAGATTTTGGTAGGAGGTTTGCCAGTTTTGCCAAGTGGTAGCGGTGCGATTGATGGTGCTACCGGCGGTGCCAAAATTGTAGACGTAAAGTGGTTTTAGGATAAAGGATATTTCACCTCGGGCTTTTTGGAGATAATCAAGTACGAATTTGGTATCTTCGGCGAAGTTGAGATTTTGGTCGAACTGAATGGTTTTGGCGATTTCAGCATGGTAAAGCTTGTTGACGGAAGAATACATGCGTCCGTCAATGGCGAGAAGATATAAAATATAGGCTTTGAAGGATTCAACTTTACGACGAGAGCGTAAGGGGTTGATATAAACGTCTGTGGCGGAATTGGTTTTGAGACGTTTGTAATGGATACCACAAACGGTGAGCGAGAGGTTTGAGTTTGTAAAGGGGGCTATAAGTTCGGAGATGAAGTTGGGTTTAATTTCATCGTCGCTATCAATGAAGCTAATATATTTGCCGGTAGCTTTGGATAGACCGATGTTACGAGCGGCGGATTGACCTTGGTTTTTTTGGTGGATAACATGAATGCGGGCATCTTTTTTGGCATATTGGTCGGCAATATGACCCGAATCGTCGGTGGAACCATCGTTAATAAGGAGTATTTCAATATTCTGATGAGTTTGGGCGACAACGGAGTCGAGACAAGTGGGAAGATACTTGGCGACATTGTAGATTGGGATGATGATGGAGACTTTATCGGTGGTAATTTTACTCATATAATAATTATAGCATGTGTGATAAATAAGAGGTTGTGGTATAATGTGGGTATTATGAAGGAATGGGGAAAGAAAATTGCTCACTTTGTAGGGGCAAACAAGTTCTTATTGCGACCGTTTTTGGTGATGTTAGTAATGTATTTGGTGGGGGCATCGGCGATTATTCTAGCTGGGGTACATTATGCGGACGATATCGCAAGAACGTCTTTTGGTTATGCGGGCTGGACTGGGTTTAGTAGATATTTTAGTACGATTGCGGCGTTTGGGTTACATGCCGATGGGTATTTGACGAATATTTATCCGTTGCCACAACTATTGGCGATAGTGTTATTGGCGGTGGCAAGCATAATGCTGATATGTATTGTATCTGGGAAAAAGGTGTTTAAAGAAAAACCGACGAAGTGGATTTGGCATTTGATTGCGGTTTTGCCGCTGGGGCTTTCGCCGTATATGCTGGAGTGTTTGGCTTACCAATATGATGCGCCATATATGGCGGTATCGGTACTGGCTGCGGTGATGCCATTACTATTTCGTGATTGCAAAAAATGGATTTATGGGCTGGCGATTTTTATTGGTGTGATAATTGTTTGTACATCATACCAGGCAGCAGTGGGAATTCTGCCAATGTTGGTAATAATGGTAGCGGTGAAGAAATGGAACGAAAGGGCGGGAGGCGAAAAATGGAAGGGTTTGAAATTTGTGGTCTTTTCAGCGGTGATTTTTGTGGTATCGATACTATTTTTCCAACTTGTTCTAATGAAACCACGCGATGCGTATGCGTCTAATAGCTTGCCAGGTTTTCAAAATATTATCCCAGTATTCTTTGAACATTTGGGGTTTTATTTCAACTTAGTATTCAACGATATGAAGATTTGGTGGTTAGTGATAATGGGGATAATTGGGCTGGGTTTTTTGGTATTATTTGTAATGCGAAGTAAGAAAAACAAAGTTTTGGCTAGCGTGGTGGCGGTGCTAACTTTGGTGTTTGTGTTCGTAATGGCTTTTGCGTTTTATGCAGTGCTGGAAAAACCTTTATATGCGACACGGGCGATGTATCCATTCGGGGCGGCGCTAGCAATAATTGGAGTATACGTAGTAGATGGTAAAGAATTATTAGCAAAGGGGATGAGAATGCCGGTCGTGGTACTGTCTTGGTGTTTTCTAGTTTTTGCTTTAACATTTGGGAATGTATTGAAGGAACAAAATGAATATCGGAGCACGATGAGTAGCATGGTGGTTAGCGAACTGAATAGATTACCAATAATGCAAGATGGGGTGGCGAAGCATATTCAAGTTAGTGGGAATTTGGGATATGCTCCGTCGGTCAGGAATATACCGCAAAATTATAAAATAATAGAGAGACTGTTGATGCCAAGCTTTAGTGAATATGTGCCGTGGACAAATTATAGAGTGGCTGAAATATCTGGATTACCAAATTTGATATTTGATGAAACGATTGATTTGAAGGAGAAAGGTTTACCCTTGCTAAAGGAAACGGTATTTTTCGATATCTTTGGAGATAAGGAAAACATTTTAGTAGTGTTTAAAGATACACGCAAGTTTAATGTAGTTTTTTGATATAAGTGGTAGAATAGAGGTATGAAAAAGACGATATCGGTGGTGGTGCCAGCGTATAATGAGGAGTTGGTTATAAAAGAGTTCTTGGATGAGAAATTGGGGCCGGCTTTGGCGGTGCTAGATTATTGTTTTGAAATTGTGGTGGTGAATGACGGGTCGAGAGACGATACTCTGAAGATGATAGAGAAAGCGAAAATACAAAAAGCTCATAAGCTAAGAGTGGTGTCATTAGTGAAAAACTTTGGTAAGGAGGCGGCGTTAACGGCGGGGTTGAGTGAAGCGCGGGGAGATGCGGCAATTATGATTGATGCTGATGGGCAACATCCGGTGAGTGCGATATCGGAGATGTTGACAAAGTGGGAGAAGGGCGCGAAGGTGGTGACGGCGATTCGTGGGCATAATACGACTAAACATAAGGTGGCTTCAAAGATTTATTATAGGATGATGCGAATGATGGGAAATAAAAAATCTACGGTTGGGGCTTTGGATTTTCGTTTGGTTGACCGGGTGGTGGTGGATGAATTCAAAGCGCTGACTGAGCGAACGAGGATGGTACGAGGTTTGATAGATTGGTTGGGTTATCCACAAGAGTATGT
>JAUMXR010000029.1 GCA_030528995.1 Candidatus Saccharimonadota bacterium
TCGGCGATTTTAAATACACTGATGGAGAGCCCGAATCCGCCTAAAGCGATTTACTTGATTTTGCAGAAACAGTTTGCGCTGAAATTGCTCAATAATGACCGACACTATACTTCACAGTTGGGGTTTGCTTTGACGCGTGACTATACAACACGAATCCGGCTACCACTGAAGCCTACTGATTTTACGCCACCACCAGCGGTGCCGACGGTGCTGTTTGAGGCAAAGAGAATTGAGAAATAAGCATGAGCTGATGGTAGGGGTTGTTGAAGGAGAAAGGTTGTTTTGATATAATGCAAGCATAGGTGGTCCGACCTCGTGCTGCATAGCGGGAGGCCTAGGATCACTTTTTTGTGGGCAAAATGTGGTATTAAAGTCAAAATAAGGCGTTGTTGAATACACTGAAGTATCTTTAACGCCTATTGCTATTATTATAACTATTTCTTTCGGAAAAATCAAGTATTTTCCGATGCTTCGTAATGACAAGGACGTCTCCCATCTTTCTTCTTCTTTTCGCAATAGAATATGTTATTTTAGCAATAGCGTTTTGTTCATGTAATTTACACCGTCGTAAATCGATAACAATGTTTAGAGATTGTTTTCTGGCAGTTTTAAAATTATTACTAATTGTGTTTTTGCTATTTCCGGTTGGGCTTTTTAACTCCCAGATTTTCCCATTAACAAGTAGATCTGGTGACTTCATTGATATAGGCCGCAAAAATATAACATCCGATTTAAAATGCTCAGCCAATAACAGTGCAGCGGATAATTCATAATCACGCGGACGGTTCTTTGGCGACGTATTGATGATAACCTTATAGTCCATTCCCATGCCTAGTCAATCTACTACATTTTATGCTTTAAATCAACCCCCCCACCATAATATAGAGAAGTGTGATATAATTAAATTGTCAATTACAATTTAATAATCCGTATCTGGGTTACGAATATCCGTATAATTCTTGCGGTGTTCTATGTTGAAGAAATTCTAGGGCACCTAGCGGGACTGAGCTTCAACTGCTCGGATGCGGATTAAATTCGTAATTGACACCCGTCTGGGTGTCCTATTTTTGGGTTTGACATTCGCGGGTGTCACTTACTGCGTTTCCTAGATCGTTAGGAGGCGCCATAGCGAGAAATGAAGGTTTGCATCGCGCGAATAAGGCAAAACAAGACGAGTTCTATACTCAAAGAAAAGACATAGAGGAAGAATTAAAACATTACAAGAGTTTCTTTGAAAACAAAACTGTTTTTTGTAATTGTGATGATCCGTTCGAAAGTGAATTTTTTAAATATTTTGCTTTGAATTTTAATCATTTAAAATTAAGGAAATTAATATGTACTAGCTACGCTGGTTCGCCAATTAGCCACACCGAATTGGATGATTTGCCTTTATTTAAGAAGAATAGCAAAATGCCATATATGATAGAAATTACGGAGGTAGATGATTACAATAAAGATGGCAAGGAGGACCTAGGAGATATTGAGTATTTGTTGCGTAATAATAAAAACACATTGACTATTCTGGATGGTGATGGTGATTTTAGAAGTGAGGAGTGTGTTGAATTTTTGAAGGAAGCAGATATTGTCGTGACTAATCCTCCTTTTTCTTTATTTCGAGAATTTTTAAAACTGCTCGTAGATTATAAAAAGGATTTCATAATAATAGGAAATACGAATTCTTTATCATACAAAGAAGTTTTCCAATTGTTCAAAAACGATAAGATTAGGACTGGCTATACAAAGTTTAATGTAGGAATGTTTTTTAGAGTTCCAGACGATTGGAAAAAATATACTAGAGTTGTAGATGGTATAAAACTAGCAAGAGTGTCAACTTCTTGTTGGTTAACGACTTTACCGGTGGCAAAGCATAAGGATGTATTGGTTTCTTATAGAAAGTATATGCCGGATTGTTATCCGAAATATGACAATTATGACGCAATAAACATTAATAACTACAAAGAGATACCCGAAGAATACTATGGGGTAATGGGTGTTCCTATTACCTTTTTAGACAAATATAACCCTGGGCAATTCGAATTAATTGGACAGATGGTTACAACAAAAATAGACGACTACAATTTTGGTTATCCATACATTAATGGGAAAAGAATTTATGCTCGAATTTTAATAAAAAGAAGGAGGAATAATGACAACTAAACAAAAAACGGCTGCCACATCGATAAAGGAGTATGATGGTTTAATTAAAAAAATGGCTGAGACTATCGATCTGCAACGAGAGGTATTAAACGGTCATGAAGAAAGGCTTAACGAAATAACGAATTCTTTGATGTATGTTAGCAAAATCATAGATTCATTAATGCTTGTCAATAAGGCTACAAGAATCATTATGCGGGATTTGTCTGAGAGGGTTGGATTAACTAATGAAGCGCTTGAAGAACTTAATAAGCTCCCCCTAGATGATGAGGAGGAGAAGGAAGAAGAGGGAGATGAAGTAGAAAAAGAGGAGGAGGTAAAATGAAAATTGAACCGAGGAATATCAAAGTTAAGGACGTTTATGATGGCTATGTGGATAGTGATGAGGAGGGCGTGACCGGCTACGGTGGGAAACTAGACATTCGGCCGAAGTATCAGCGGGAATTTGTCTATGACGACAAGAAGCGGGCGGCGGTAATTAATACAATTAAGAATGGGTTTCCGTTGAATGTGATGTACTGGGCGAAAACCGGTAAAGATACCTACGAAGTGCTGGATGGACAGCAGAGGACGATTTCGTTCTGCCAGTATTTGAACGGTGATTTTTCGTTTGAAGGGAAATACGCACATAATCTGACCAATGATGAGCGGGAGAAGATCGAGAATTATGAGCTGTTGGTGTATATTTGCGAGGGGGCGGATAGCGAGAAGTTGGATTGGTTTAAGATTGTGAACATTGCAGGGGAGAAATTGACTGACCAGGAACTTCGGAATGCGGTGTATGCGGGGCCGTGGCTGACGGATGCGAAGAGGCATTTTAGTAAAACCGGTTGCCCGGCGTATGGGCTGGCGGATAAATACATGGCCGGGTCGCCGATTCGACAGGATTATCTTGAGGCGGTGCTGAGGTGGATTTCAGACGGGGAGATTGAGGAATATATGGCGTCGCACCAGCGCGACGAGAACGCTTCGGAACTGTGGCAATATTTCCGGACGGTGATTAACTGGGTGGAGACGATTTTTCCGCATTATCGGAAGGAGATGAAGGGGCTGGATTGGGGAAGACTTTATAACGAGCACCACGAAGCAAATTATAATGCGCAGGATTTGGAGGCGGATATTCAGCAACTAATGCAAGATGAAGACGTGACGAACAAGCGGGGGATTTATGAATATCTTTTGACTTGGGATACGAAGTTTCTCAACATTCGGGCGTTTCCGGAGAGTATGAAGCGAGAGGCGTATGAGCGGCAGAAGGGGATTTGTGCGAAGTGCGGGGAGCATTTTGAGATTAATGAGATGGAGGCGGACCACATTACGCCGTGGAAGGAGGGCGGAAAGACCGTGGCGGAAAACTGCCAGATGCTGTGTCGGGAGTGCAATCGAAGAAAAAGCGATAAATAAAGTGTATAATTAGGGGATGGGGAAGAGTTATATCGCGATAGATTTGAAGTCGTTTTATGCGTCGGTGGAGTGCGTCGAACGGGGGCTAGACCCTTTGAACGCGAAGCTGGTAGTGGCGGACGAGACGCGGACGGATAAGACGATATGTCTTGCAGTGTCGCCGGCACTCAAAGCACTTGGGATTCCGGGGAGAGCGAGGCTGTATGAAGTGAAGCAAAAGGCAAAAGACTTTATCATCGCGATGCCGCGGATGGCGTTTTATATTAGCTACAGTACGCGTATTTATAATATTTATCTTCGCTATATTGCGGAAGAAGATATGCACGTTTACTCAATTGACGAGGTGTTTATTGATGCCACGCCGTATCTAAAAAACTACGGAATGTCGGCAAGGGAACTGGCGCAGAAGATTTTGAAAGAAGTTTATGACGAAACGGGGATTACGGCGACGGCAGGGATTGGTACGAATTTGTATCTTGCGAAAGTGGCGATGGATATTCTCGCAAAGAAGGCCGAGCCGGACCAAAATGGGGCGCGGATAGCGGAGTTAGACGAAATGAGCTATCGGCGTCTATTATGGAGCCATCGGCCGCTGACGGATTTTTGGCGGGTGGGGAAGGGTTACGCAAAACGAATGGAGGCGGCGGGACTTTACACGATGGGAGACGTGGCACTCTGCTCGGAGAAAGACGAGGATTATCTGTACAAAATGTTTGGCGTCAGTGCGGAGCTCCTAATTGACCATGCCTGGGGATGGGAACCGTGCGAAATTGCCGAAATCCGGGCCTATCGGCCAAGCACTAATTCATTTTCGTCGGGGCAGGTACTGAAGGAGCCGTATGGCTTCGAGCAAGCGAAGACAGTGGCGCTAGAAATGGCGGAAGAAGTGAGCCTGGGGCTACTAGCGCGCAAGATGTTGACCGACCAGGTAATACTGACAGTGGGGTATGATAAAGTGAATTTGGCCTCCGGATATACGGGCGAAACTAAGCTAGATTTTTATGGACGGGAAGTGCCGAAACATGCCCACGGAACTTACAATTTAGCAGAGCCGACGGCTTCGGCGCGTTTGATTACCGAGGCGGTGACGAGGGTATTTGATGAAAAGGTGGACCCAGCGCTGAAGATTCGCAGAATTACGATAGACGTGGATCATGTGGTGCGCGAGGAAGATTTGAAGAAAAAGCCAAGACAACTTGGGCTGTTTGATAAGGTTCGAGATGAGGCGGAGTCAAAGAAAGAAAAGCGGGCCGAGGAGGCGATTCTAGCGATTAAGCGGCGCTATGGCAAGAACGCAATTCTGAAAGGGATTAATTTTGATGAAGGGGCAACGGGACGCGAGCGGAATGCGCAGATAGGAGGACATCGAAAATGAAAAAATACGAGGAGATTATCGACCACCCACATTATGAACCCAAAAATCACCCGCGAATGTCTAGAAAGATGCGAGCGGCACAATTTGCGCCTTATGCGGCGCTTTCAGGGCATGCGGGAGCGATTCGGCGTACCGCGAAATTCGCCGAGCTCCGGAGTCGAAGAATAATTGAACCAGACGGGGAGGCTTTTGTGGCTTGATTGCTGAACTGCCTATAAAATGTTATAATAAAATTCGCACATTATTTGAATAATGGTAATTATTTGGATGGGGGTGAAATAAATGACTACAAGTCCAGCCTTAAAATATGGCTCTAAGGGTTGGGAAGATAAAAAACTGGCCCAGACAGCTATAGTAGATGGACCATGCGAAGAAAAACAGGTCGATAAAGACGGAATCGAGTGGCATCGCATGACCGACTGGAGAAGGTTTTCGTCAAATCTAGACGTTGACCCGGCGGAAATACTGAAACGAGTTTTGTAATAGCAATAATTGCCATAGACATAAACCCACCTTGAAGGTGGGTTTTGACAGCTTAGCGACAAAGCCGTTTGTGCACGTAAATTGTATGATTTAAAAACCTGAATAATTCTTTTGCAAAAATAGCTATTCGGTGGTACAATAAGCATAAGTAATAAAGGAATTTTTATGGCAAAAATTAATCGAAGATTTATCGACAAACATTGGCTGATGTTTTGCGTGCGCGGTGCGCTAGCGGTGATATTTGGGTGCTTTGCCCTCTTTGGCGGCATGGCAAATATCGAAAATATGATCGCACTAGTTAGCATTTTCCTCTTATTTATGGGTATCATAGATGCAGCGGGGGCGCTTTATAGTTCAACCAAGAAGCATGGCTGGATTAATTCGGTAATTGACGCCGTAATCGATGTGATAGCATCATTAGCACTATTGTTTATCGCAAGAAACGATTTAACCAACAGCGTCATCATACTTTCGGTTTATACGATAGCTTCTGGCGTAATCGACATTGTCCATGGATTCCTATCCACAGTCGATCCGACTGATCGCTTCATCCGCATACTAGCTGGCGTTGCGGGCTGCGTAATTGGCGCGGTAATAATAAACTCAGGGAACTTCGAAATCACTACCTTCATGCGCTTCTTCGGAGCTTATATGCTAATAGTTGGTGTGACTAGCTTGATTTATGGCGTACATAATCGTTCACAAAATATTGAAGACAAGGTCGCTCGGCGCGAAGCACGCCGAACCACTCGTAAGAGCATTCGTAAGAAAAAATAATCCTGGCCACTGTAGATTGTATATTATTGCGTCATTCTGTGGTATAATTTTGGCAAGGAGAATTTATGAAAGCAATAATTACAGATGCGGGTTTTGCAAGCCGTTATCTACCTATTACTAAGACTATCCCCAAGGCGATGATACCGATTGGCGCAAAGCCAGTGATGCAACTTTGCGTAGAGGAATGCGCAAAAGCGGGGATTGATGAAATCATTATTGTAGCGACGCCGAATACGAAGTCGCGCGAGATTTATGAGGATTATTTTCATAATCCGGCCAACAACGTAAAGGCCCTGCTCGACAAACAGGGTAAATCCGAACGTTTTGAATCGGTCGAAGAAGTGCTAAGATTTCCCAAAGTTACCGTAATTGAGCAAGATCCAACCCTGCCGTATGGCAACGGTTCACCGATTGTTTCGGCTAAAGAATTCGTCAAGGACGACGAGGCATTTGTGGTGCTTTATAGTGATGATTTAATTCTGGGTGAAGGCGATGTCAAGATGTTAATTGAGACCTACCGCGCTAATCCTAATGCTAAAGCAGTAATCGCAGCACAAGAGATGCCGGAAGCAGTCTGGAATAAGTATGGCATGATTGCCCTAAAAGAAAATGGCACTCTGAGTCACATCGTGGAAAAGCCCAAGACGCCGGATCTTAGCCCCAGCAACCTAACTTCTTACGGACGTTATTTGTTAACACCTGAAGTATTTGATTATCTATTACCATCTAACACCGGGCTGGACAATGAGCTTTGGACGGTGGATGCGATTACAAAACTAGCAGAACACGGTGATGTAATCGTAGCCAGAAGCAAGGGCAAATGGATTACCACCGGCGATCCAAAGAATTATTTTATGGCACATCTAGAATACGTATTATCCGAGTCGGATTATGCGGAAGATGTGAAAACATTAGTTAATAATTATAAAAAGGAGGAAAGCTAATGAACGTAGCGGAATGGATACTGGTTGCGATTCTTAGTATCACACTTTTTGTGTTTTTGGTAGTCGGTATCGTGCTACTAGTCAAACTAATTGGCCTGTCAAAAGAAGTTGGCAAGGTGGTAGTAGAAGGGCAAGACATCGCCAAAAACGCAAATGGTATCGTATCAAATGTGAAGGGGATGACTTCTATCGGTGGGACCATGGAGATGTTCGTGGAAAAATATATTAACCCGAAGCTAAAAGAAAAGATTAAAGAAGATAAGAAGGAGACTAAAGATGGCGGAAAATAAAGAAAAAGGCAAAAGTGGTGCAGGCAAGTTTTTCTTGGGTGCCCTAATTGGTGCTGCGGCTGGTGCGGTGGCAGGTAGATTCCTTTCATCGAGAGCAGAGAAAAATGATTTAGATGAATGCGAATGCGGCGATGATTGCGATTGTAAAAAAGAAGAAGTAGCGGTTGAAGAAAAAGCCGAAAAGGCTACTGACACGAAAAAAGAAGCCAAAAAAGAGAAAAAATAGTCTGTTTTTGGTGTGATATAATTTTATTATGACGGAGAAATTGCAGCCGAGTGATTTTGTGCATCTGCACAACCATACACACTATTCTTTGCTTGATGGTTTGACCAAAATACCTGAGTTAGTCAAATATGTAAAGGATCAAGGAATGGAGGCGGTGGCTGTGACAGACCATGGCACGATGTCTGGTCTAGTTGAATTGTATAAAGAATGCAATGATGCTGGTATTAAGCCAATTTTGGGACTAGAGGCCTATGTGGCGGCGCGCAAAATGACCGACCGCGATCCGGCGCACGACAAACAACGCTTTCATATTACCTTGCTCGCAATGAATAACAAGGGTTATGAGAACCTTTGCCGGATTATGAGTAATGCTGAAATAAACGGCAAATATTACAAACCGCGCACCGACCATGATGAATTAGAGAAATATAGCGAAGGCATAATCTGTTTGTCTGGTTGTATGGGATCGGAAATCTCTGAGGCTATCCGAGCGGGCGACGATGCGCGTGCTTTAGAATTGATTGATTGGTACAGGAATGTTTATAAGGACCGTTTTTATCTGGAAATGCAAGACCATGGCCACCCAAAGTCCTCTACTCATTCTGCGGAGCAGAAAAAAGTTAACGACTGGCTAATGGCGCATGCCGATGAGCTCGGTTTGCCACTGGTAGTAACTTGCGATGCGCACTATTTGAAGAAAGAAGACCAAGATGCCCACGAAGTATTACTTTGTATCGGCACGGCGGCGAATTTGTCAGATACCAACCGGATGACTTTAAAGGATTACGACCTACATGTCATACCGGCGCAGGAAATCATTGACCACTGGCAAGAGACTTGCCCAGAAGCCGTACGTAACACCAGACGCATCGCAGAGCGCTGTAGTGTGGATTTACAGCTGGGGCGAATTCTGATTCCGAAGTTCCCAATTCCGACCGATGAAGACGAAAAAACCTACCTTGACCGGCTAGTGTTTCAGGGGCTAGTATACCGTTATGGTGGTAAAACACTACAAGAAGCGTCTGAGATACCAGTACCAGAGTGCCGCAAGATACTCGAAAAAGCCGATGAAGAGCGTGATGAAGTACATAAGGTGCTGCCTAGGATTGACTACGAACTATCAGTGGTAGACAAAATGGGCTATAACGGTTATTTCTTGATTGTACAGGACTTCATCAACTGGGGAAAATCGCAACGAATCGTGTATGGGCCGGGACGTGGCTCGGCGGCGGGGTCGATTTTGGCGTATGCACTGCGTATTACGGAGCTTGATCCGCTGAAATATGATTTGCTCTTTGAGCGGTTCTTGAATCCTGACCGTATTTCGATGCCAGATATCGATACCGATATCCAGGATACGCGACGTGATGAAGTGATTCAATATTGTTCAGATAAATATGGTTTTAACCGGGTATCCAATATCGCAACTTTTGGTAAAATGATGGCCAAAAACGCGGTGCGTGATGTAGCGCGTGTACTAGAAGTACCATATCAAGAGGCGGATAGGCTCGCCAAGATGGTACCAGACCCGGTGATGGGGCATCATGTGAAACTTTCTGACGCAATTAAAGATGTGCCAGATTTGAAACAGGAATACGAGACAAATCCAACATCGAAAGAGGTGATCGACTTCGCATCAAGACTCGAAGGCACGATTCGCAACCACGGTGTGCACGCTTGCGGCGTAATTATTGCGCCAGATGATTTGGTGAAGTTTTTGCCACTTGAAGTTTCTGCTAAGGGGCCAATTGCGGCACAATTCCCAATGGGGCAAGTAGAGGAAATTGGGCTTCTTAAAATGGACTTCCTCGGGCTATCAAACCTTTCAGTGATTAATAACGCGCTCCGGATGGTTCGGAAGGTTTATCGCGATGATATTGATATGTATTCACTGCCGCTGGACGACCAGAAAACTTACGAACTCTTACAACGAGCGGAAACCACTGGTGTATTCCAGCTGGAGTCGGCTGGCATGAAGCGATATTTGCGCGATTTGAAGGCTTCATCGTTTGAAGATATTATCGCTATGGTGGCATTATATCGCCCGGGCCCAATGCAGTTTATCGATTCCTTCATCCGACGTAAGCACGGCGAGGAACCGATTACATATCTACATCCAGGCCTAGAAAATTCGCTTAAAAACACCTATGGGATTATGATTTACCAAGAGCAGTTCATGCAGATTAGCAAGGAGTGGTGCGGATTTACTGGTGGTCAGGCGGATACCTTGCGTAAAGCTGTAGGCAAGAAGAAAATTGACATGATGAAGAAGGTGAAGCCACAGTTTATTGAGGGGGCGGTAAAGATTGGTGGTGCCACCGAGGAAATCGCAGAGACATTTTGGTC
>JAUMXR010000030.1 GCA_030528995.1 Candidatus Saccharimonadota bacterium
CCGAAGAATCAGTATATATTACAGTGCCATCATCCTCATCTGATACATCTTCCGCCCCCGCATCAAGCGCCGCCATCATTGCATCATCACCCTTCTCACTAATATCAATTACGCCCTTCCTTGCAAACTGGAACATCACCGAACCTGGATCGGCCATTCGTCCACCATTTTTATCCAAAGTATGCCTCACTTCCGGCATCGTCCGATTTTTATTATCCGTCGCTACCTCAATTACAATTCCCACGCCGCCAGGACCATACGCTTCATAAACTTCTTCTATGAGAGCCGCTGCCGACTTGTCCGCCACCCGCGCAATCGCCCGCTCAATATTCGCCTTTGGCATATTTGCCAGACGCGCCTTTTCCAGCACCATCGCAAGCGAAGGATTCATCGCCGGGTCCGTGCCTTGCCGCGCCGCAATCGCAATCTGATTCCCAATCTTCGTAAACAAAGCTCCTCGCTTCGCATCCACTACGGCTTTTTGCCTTTTGGTCGTTGCCCATTTACTATGTCCAGACATCTTTTTCTCCCATCAAAATTATTATTCAACTTCCCTTAATTTTACCACTTTTCTCCGTTTTTTCCAAATCCATCCCATTACTAGCGCCCCTATAATCACTAAATACAATAAAAACACCCACCATTGATATGGCCTAATTTCCATCAAAAACTGCCTCATCTCTCCAAACCACTCTACCACCGCAATATGAAATTCCAACATTTTCGTCGCACACCACGCCACCACCGTTTCCATTCCAGGCAAACCAGCAAAAATTCCCGTCATAAATACTAATCCCATCGCCCACGGCAAAGTTGGCAATATGAGTAAATTCGCAATCACCGATATCAAAGAAACCTGTCCATAATAATATAGTACTATCGGCAACGTCATTAAAGTCGCACTTAGTGTCGTGAGAATCATCGACGCCACAAACCCTGGCTTCTGACCCCCATAAAAATACTCCGTCAGTTTCGGCCCCATAATCATAATCCCTGCATAACTCGCAAACGACAATAACCACCCAAGGTCAACCACAAACATCGGATTAATTATTAAAGTCACCGACATCACTGTTATTATTAATCTCCACGATTCAATCCTCCTCCCAGAATACCACGCCACCAAAGTTAAAATCGTCATCATCCCCGCTCGCATAATCGACGGCGTCCACCCTACCATACTCATAAAAAACACCACAAATAGTATCGAAAACAACACTCCAGCAAATCGTGACAACTTCCCAAACATTCTCCGCGCCACTTCCACTAGTATTGAAAGATGCGCCCCGCTCGCCACTACAATATGTACCAATCCCACCGTACGCAGTTTCTCATTTAACTCATCCGATAGCCCCGTTCTCATTCCCAGCAAATATGACAATCCCAAATTCGCCTCCGTTTCCGGCATCACACCACGTATTCTCTCCGCAAACCAATTTCGCATCTTCACTGCCAAATCTCCCGGTTCCGGTCTCTCCCATTTTACGATTTTGGGCTTATACATATATCCCGCATACACTCCAAACCCTTCCGACATTTTACCTTCCAAAACCACTTCATCCCCCCTCGCCAGTTCCTCATTTTCACCCACCGAAACATATAAACCTCCACTCGCTCCTACCTCCTCCTCACCAAATTTCAAATCCACCAATCTAAACTTCGTTCCCTTCTCATCCGTCTCCGGATCTCCCTTCACTATCCCAGCCACTAGGACCGTTTCGCCATTCAGCCGCCTCACATAATCCTCTCCCTTAAGCTCCACCGACGCCCTAAAAAACGCCAACACCATCCCTGCCACCAACACCATAATAATCAACGCAGTCTTTGGCTTCAAATATGCAACCAAAAACAATCCTACCACCACACCAAGCCACACCGGCGACGCAAAATAATTCACTCTAAAACATAACGCCAGTATCGTCCCAGCAATCACCCCTACGCAAAAACTCACCATGAGCCACGACTGGTGCCATTCCCGCCCCATCCAACCAACAAACCTTCTCCACATCCAATGTTATCTATCACAACCCATCTTCCAAATCAACCTTTCCATCACACTCGTGCTAAACCCCATCCCCATATCGGTTTCTTTTCCACCAAAAAAAGACAGCATCCCCTCTCAAATAAATTATTGCTTCACCTCTTCAATACCAGAGAATGAATAGATACCACTAGGATTCTTCTTGAATGTAAAACGATAAAACTGAAGTGAATTATAATCTTCTTCCGTCAATCCAAGCTCACCCTTTTCAATACTATCCTGGCTAATAGTTTTATACGTCTCTTCGCTTCTAATGCCCGAAGTGAGCGTTCCGTCATTGCCCGCACATACTCCCAAAGAGCCTGCATTTATATTAACATAGGCATAATCTTGATCCCTATCAATCCCAGCAATTTTTCCTACGACAAAGTCTGAGCAAGTTCCGCCCCTCCCACCAATAACATGATAGTAATAATTATCCGTATTGGAACCATAGGCAAAATCACCAAACATAGTCTTAGTTGAAACGGCATTTATCTTTGGCAATTCCTCTCCCCACAAATCATCATGGTCCTCATCTGCCCTCTTATAGGAAATACAATCAACCCCATTAGCGCCAAACGAAAAATTAGCGCCCGCCTGATCCAAAATTGTATCAATATCAGCTTTTACATCATTATTCCATTGATAACTACAATATTTTCCCTTGTCCAGCACAGTCGTCTCCAAAGTAATATAAGCTTTTAGAGAATCATCTAAGCTATTCGACAATAGCTCGGTGATTGGCATATAACTACTAGAAACTACGAAGCCATTTTGATTGTCGTAGTCCAGCACCGACAATCCATTTCTAGACCCTAACAAACGAAGAGTTTTATTCTTCAAATCTCGAATTGCATATGCGCTATCAGAATCACTAATCGTAATCGTTTGCGAATCATCAGACACTTTAATCTTATCCGTCTCTAGAAGCGTCGTCTTCCCGTTATTATCTTCAATCTGCACCTTAAGATTGGCAACATCAGCAGAGCTATTTGCCTTCATCATACCATAAACACCAAAACCTATACCGCCAATAGCAAGAATCGCGCAACAAATCATTCCTGCCATCAACCCAGTATTTCTTTTTTTTGTTTCACCAGGCATCATGCTTGTCGCAGCATCTTGGTCAATAGCTTGTTCCATAATACCTCCATTTTTAGCTAAACTATTTAACAAAATAATAGCATTTTTTAACATTATAATAAAGGACTAACACATTCTCGAATCATCAAAACGCCACTGGTTTCTTTCTCACCCCAAAAATGTTATAATTATGCCATGCACCGGTAGCTCAGTGGATTAGAGCATCTGTCTTCGGAACAGAGGGTCGTAGGTTCGAATCCTATCCGGTGTACCATAACAGTTAATAAGGAGGAATTGTATGCCAGAACAATCCACGAAAATAATTAACTCGTTCAAACCATTCGTCGCAGTCCTATTGGTTTTAGCAATTGTCGCCGTTGGCGC
This sequence comes from Candidatus Saccharimonadota bacterium, assembly GCA_030528995.1. Taxonomy (GTDB): domain Bacteria; phylum Patescibacteriota; class Saccharimonadia; order Saccharimonadales; family Saccharimonadaceae; genus Nanosyncoccus. Next base: position 3,491 of record JAUMXR010000030.1, read on the forward strand.
TTTTTTTATATTCAACAAACATAATAACAAACGTAAATTAACTGCAATCTATGAATATTCACAAGCTTGTTCAGTTATTTCATTAGTCAAAGAAAATCATCTGTTGGAAAAATACCTTCCAGATGACGTTACCGTTGAATGGACGATGATGGACAGTGGTAGTGATAGACGCGATGCAATCGCAACAGATCGCGCACAAATTGGAGTCATCGAAAACCTTAAAGTAATAACCTCACTCGAAAACGATTATCCACTTAGGATTTTAGCCAACGGTCCAGCTTCATACCGCGGCATTTATACAGCAAATAGCGATATTAATTCAGCAGCAGATTTAAAAGACAAGAAAATCGCATATCAAGGAACCGGAGCCGGGCTGACACTTAAAAAAGACTTGGCCGAAAACTATCATATTAATCTTACAGATAACCAACTGTTGTCTTTAAATGAACAACAATTAATCGACCTTATCACCCAAAATCAAGTTGATGCCGCTGTAATGACTAGAGTAATGGCCTCAAAAGCATTACAAATACGTCCAGAGATCAAGATGATTCATAGTCTAACCGAAGAAACCGCCAAAATCGGCGCAACATATTGGTTTATTGGTAGTGTAAGTTATTTCGACCAAAATCCAGACCTGCTTGAGCCAGTGATGAAAGCATATACTGAAGCAATTGAAACAATTAATAATGATCCAAAAGCAGTGGCGGAGCAATTAGCGCCATTATTCGAAGTTGATGCAGAAATCATCGAACAGGAATTTCTAGATTTCGCACCAATCGTTGAAGTTTATGGTTACGACGAAATTGCCGAAATGCTTTATGAGAACGGTGAGTTAGAAAAAACACCAAAAAAATTCTCAGAAATACCTTATTATGAAAGCATCCCAAAGAAAGCAGAACAATAAACTCGTTAGTATTCTAAAACATCTCACACCATTCCTTATAATAATAGCATTTTGGGAATGCGCCTCTAGGCTGGGTTGGGTACCAAAATTTATCCTACCCAGCCCATCAACAATCATAGTGACTTTACTCCGCGAATTATTTACTGGCACTCTATTCTTTAGTATAATGCGTTCACTTTTAATTCTCATTCTAAGCTTAATCGTTGATTTAATCGTGTCGCTTATAATTATTCTGGCCTGCATTAGATTCCAAAGTTTTAAACATTTTTACAAAACAATAGCCACAATGATGAACTCTATCCCAAGTATGGCCCTTCTACCGCTCATCATTATGTGGTTTGGTATCGGTGATTCCGCAATAGTCGCACTAGTTACGCACAGCGTAGTTTGGACGTTTACGATTTACATCTTGGATGGTATTAATTCATTGCCAAAAATCTATCAAGAGTTTGCAGACAATATCAATCTAGATTTAAAAAGCCGGATAAAAGATATTTACATTCCGGCACTGTTGCCCAATATAACAGCTGGGCTCAAAGTAGTATGGGGTAGAGCCTGGCGCTCGCTAATCGGCGCAGAAGTGGCTTTTGGCGCAATAGGCGCAGCTGGCGGTTTAGGGTACTATATCAATATCAATAGATACAATGGCGACATGCCAAAAGTCTTTGCAGGCATCATCATCATTGCAACAATTGGTTTGATAGTGGACCTAGCCATCTTTAATAATATTGAAAAGAAAATGAAAAAATGGGGGACCCTCCATGAATAAAGTAGTTTTTGAAGCAATCAAAATTTGCAAAAGTTTTGACAAGCGACGAATTCTAAAAAACGTTTCGTTTAGACTACATGAAGGCGAAACCATAGCCATCGTCGGCAAATCCGGCTGTGGCAAGACGACCTTGCTAAGAATTTTGGCCAACCTAGAACAACCTGATAGTGGCGAAATCTTATTCAATAATCAACCGCAAAAAAATCCTACATCTGAAATTATTTTCATTCAACAAGACTACAATCAACTATTACCATGGAAAAACGTTATTAACAATGTCGCCTACCCAGCTATCGCAACAAAAAAATACTCCAAAGCAACCGCCATAAAGCACGCCGAACAATTACTCAAAAAAATGGATTTAGCAGAATTCGTTTCCTTCTTTCCGCGCGAACTATCTGGCGGCATGAAACAACGCGTAGCAATTGCACGAGCATTGATAATGGAGCCAAAAATACTACTACTAGATGAACCATTCGGCGCAGTGGATCGAGAATCAAGAGAAAAAGCATATGATATTATAAAGAAATTATGTAACGAATACGGCACAGCTGTACTTGTTATAACGCATAACCTTCAAGAAGCTAAAAAAGTTGCTAGAAGAATAATTCTTTTCGAAAACAATAATGTAAAAGTAATAACTAATAAAGAGCTAACTAAGCTTTTAGGAGACCAAACATGAAAATAATATCACTCAACTTAGCTAGAAAAGACGACCTTGGCGAGGATTACGATGCTCGCATTAAAAGAATTGCCAAATTCTTAGACCAAGAGCGCGCCGATATTGTTTGTTTCCAAGAAGTCTCTTTCTCCGGAACACAAAGCCTCGCTGATGACATTAACCAGCTAATGAGCCGCCCATACAAAAATATCTGGTCCATACTCAGCCGTAAATGCAAAATCTCCAACATAGCACCAGCCAAACGTGCAACCAGCATGAAAAAACTTTACGCTAAAGATAAAAACGCAATTTTTACCGACGGTGAAGCCATCATGTCAAATTTCCCGTCAACCAAACAAGCAGTCAACCATTTGCACAAAGTTCCAACCGACGAACGCGGTCGTCGCGATCCGCACCCACGTATCATACAGAATATAGACTTTGATACTTTAAAAATCTCCAATGTTCATTTTGCCGCCAATAATAATGCCCATTTTCAATTAGAAGAGACTTTAGGCAAAATCAAACACGATCGCGTCATTGTCGGTGACTTTAACATGACGAGCGCTCAGATAGAACAATACCGCAATTTATGGCAAAATGACTACCACGAAGCCTCCGAAACATACAAGTATATATCCTTCCCAGCGGATGGAGTAGCATATGACCATGTTCTAATTCCAAAACAGCTCAAACTAAAGTCACTAAAAACTCAAGACAACTTGTCGGACCATAGCGCCGTCATTATTGAACTGATGAACTTGTAAAAATCACTAATATATTGTATAATTAGTAAAATTGTACATTGAAAGGTGGTGATGTGTCGTGTTTACAAGCGAACTGAAGATAAGGGATTTTTCTGATTATCAAATACCAAGCGAATATCGAACCATTGCCAAAAACTACTTATCAGAAGCGCAGGCAATATTCGAAGACGACTTAATGTTATTCGCAATCACTAGTAGCTGTGCCTTGAATTCATGTATTGATGGATGGTCAGACATTGACGTTTTAATTGTAACGAAAAACTTCGATGTAACTAACAACGAAATGATTCATAAAGTTGGCAACAGCCAAAAAATTCGTATAGCGCTAATGTTACTTACCCAATATGAATTCGAAAATAATTTGCTCGACGACAAAACTAGAGTAGCAGTTTGGCATTTAAAAAAGGGGCTAACTTACCCAAATTACGTACAAGGAAACATGATAATCCCAAATATCACATTCAAGGACATTCAAAACGACGATAAAGTTATGATGCCTACATATCTCCATAAGCTAAGGAGGCTGTTTTGGGAAAACACAGAAAACAGCAAAAGGCCAATCATAAAAATGTTATACATAGTCATCAAGATGGAGCTACGCAAACGAGGATATGTTGTATGCTCATACGCTAATGCTTTCCAACGATTTGCCATAATGTATAACGAACAAGAATTTGATATTTTAAAAGAGATCTCATCCAAATCAAAAAACCCTTCACCAGAATTTTTAGCCTATGCTCAATACGTAGTCAAAAAAATATGCAAAGGCGAATACGACATCTAAAAACGAGTCTACGGACTCGTTTTTTCTATATAAAAAAGAAGTTTACGGGCATACCAGAAGCCTAATCTTCTAAAATAAACGGTTTGCTGCTCGTACCCTCACCACTCAGAATTCTTAACCCACTTTTTAGCGATATCATCGGTCGTACGCCACCAAGTCCATTACTCACATAAACTGGCGTAACATTATCTACTACAGAATAGGCCACACCAACATAAACGCTGTTTGCACTCACAAGAGACGGAGACATCAGCCACCAACCCTTACCATTATTGAGATAGTTATCGGAAACGCTATCATACTTGTACCAACTAAAACCAGCCAAAACTGCTTCGTCTAACGTCATAAGGCCAACTGGATAGTCCAAATCACCATTACCATTTACTTCATCGTCCATCGTAAATGCATCGTTCTTATTTGCACAGTTAAGACCAGGCTGACCGGCAATATAAACACGATAATTAGCATTGAAAATCATCTTCCCGTCTTGCTCACCTGAAATTTCCAGTACATCATTATTCTTGCCCCATCCACCAACATCATATAAACTCCGGTCGTTACACCATACAGTATCTTCAAGACTATTTGTATATGCTGTCATATTGTCTCTATACCAATTATCTACAGTCGTATGGACAATTGATTTATTAGTGTTGGCCTCATTGGTGACATCATTCGCTATTACATCTTCAATTTTTTCGCTGTTTTTTAGTGTAACGTAAAACATGACGCTACTCCTAGTCATGTAAACATACCTGACCGTATCGCATTCTGTGCCATTAACCTTAAAGCAAGTGTAATGATGAGTCTTCAAAACCGTATCTCGCTCAGCCGCAAAGTTGCTATCCTTAACGTACCGATCATTACTCAAAACATAGTGGCCATCAATATATGAAACGTCGTTCGCAAACACCATGCCATCGGTTATATTAGCGTTAGTCATATAGCTAAGCGCATGGCCACCTGAGTCATAACTATAACCAAAATAACTAAGGTTACTTGCGGAGGAGTTATATTTTACACCGGTCGCCGTCATGGTATCATCACCCTCAGCAAGACACTGACCGTTAGTCGGAATACCGTTATAGATTACTTTAAGACCTCCGGTTTCGGTAGTCCTGACTATCTTCCAACAAAAGTTTGCAAAAATTAAATTGTTATTGTCAACTGCGCCACGATAATAATAAATCGGCACGTCATCATTTTTTGTCGGTGCAAAAATATAGACGCCTTTCCCATTCGTATCACTAGATGACTCCTTGAAATTCACACCGGTAATCGATTCCACAAATTCACTATCTTCATCGTCGACAACCGCCCTCTCAGCTACAACTTTATTTATCTCGCGCCCTTCATATCTTGGTATCTCTTCATTATCATATGGATGCACCATTACATACTTCACTTTTCCTGTATAAGTGCCAGCAGGTTGAGTAGGAGAAACATAAATCTGGTAAGTAGAAGTAAACGAAGCGCCTTCCGCATTAGCTCCAACATCCGTAGACGTCTCACGTTTTGCCACTAAAGTGTAGTCATCCGGAACAGTATGAAAACTATCAAAACTATTTTGAATAGTAACAGGATATGTCGGGGTCGGCGAAGTGACAGCCGATAGCTTCATAGCCCATTGTGAATTACCGTTCGTCGCCGTACCCGTTACGATATCATAGTCAGAACTAACCGACGAAGCCATCACATTTTTTCCGTCAATCTCATCCGTATAGCCTATGGCATAAATCGCAAAACCCCGATTGTCGTTACAAAACGCCGTAACAGTCGTAGTCCCAATATTTGAATTATGATTTCCATTCATAATAGTTGCAGTATGAGAATCCATACCAACGCCACTCATAGTACACGCAACTGGAACTTTTATGCTAATCTCATCTATCACATCATCGGCGGAAACCGATACCGAAGACAAAAAATAACTACAAAAAACAGTCAAAAACAACATCAAGAACGAAACCCAATATGACCTCATTACGTTCATGCTTATATTCTACTTTACTTGATGGGCAAAGTCAATGATTGTAGATATAGATTTTTCCCTGTAAATGCGATATAATACCAGATATATGCACCCGTAGCTCAGCTGGATAGAGCGTCAGTTTCCGGAACTGAAGGTCACACGTTCAAATCGTGCCGGGTGTACCAAAATATTTCAAAACGAGCACCGCCCGGCTAGATAGCCAATCGTGCCGGGTGTACCAATTCTCTATTTTGTGCTATAATAATAAACACGGTACCGTAGCTCAGCTGGTTAGAGCGTGGGACTCATAAGCCCGAGGTCGGTGGT
>JAUMXR010000031.1 GCA_030528995.1 Candidatus Saccharimonadota bacterium
ATTATTGAGCAATTTCAGCGCAAACTGTTTCTGCAAAATCAAGTAAATCGCTTTCGGCGGATTCGGGCTCTCAATCAGTTTATGTAAAATCGCCGAAGACAAATGGAATGGCGGGTTCGCAAACACCTTATATTCTTCATGGGGCAACTCGTAATCCATAAAATCCTTCACCACCACTTCTACATTTTCGCACCCCTGCCTTGTCAAGTGCCCCCGCAGCTTATCTACCGCTTCCTTGTCCGGCTCCACCGCAATCACCCGAGAAACTCTTCTTGCCAAAGCCGAAGTAATTACTCCCGACCCCGCCCCGATTTCCACCACGGTGTCACGCTTTTTCAGGTTTGAATGCCCAATCAAAATTAAGGCCAGTCTCGGATTCCTGAGAAAATGTTGTGACAATAAATGATTTCTAGACGCCACGACTAGCTCCTACACGTGTCGGATTTTCTTACGGGCAGTTTCTACTATCTTTGTCTTTTGGTATGCCAAAGGTTTCAAAATCATATCGTGGGCCGGCGTATAACGTAATTCCGTGCAGCCAAACGACCGCTTAAACTCCGAAACGCCGTAAAACCGATGCGAAGTTTCATCGGGTTCTACAATCCCCCATAGATTATACCGAATACAGCCCCGCTTCCGTGCTTCTTTCATCGCTTCCATATGAAGTAGGGGCGCCGCAGAATATTTGGTGCCCAGTTCCGAGGACACACCATAATGATAGCTTGCCTCTGGCCCATAAAAAATCATAAAGTTCTGCGCCAAAGTCTCACCATCTTTGCGAGCAATATAGATAATAACTTCTCCGCCTTCACGGAAAGCTTCAAATTGCTTTCGTAGAAATTCCCCAGAAAACGCTACGTACTTTTGCCGCTCGGCATGTAATTTTTCAAGTCGGCAAAACTCTTTAATCGCTTCATCACTGGTTTCCGCCGAAATTTCAATCTCGTTTTTCATCGCTTTACGAAGTTTTCTTCGAAAACCTTGCGACGCCCCAGCTAAAATCTCTTCCTCGGATTTCTCTAAATTCAAAACCCCGGCAAATTCTACCGACAAATACATCGGCGCTCGTTTCAAGCCTAGTTCATTCATTAACTTCAATGATTTCTCAGACAACTCTAGCTGCGGTCTTACCCTCACAAACACACATCCGGCTTCTTTCCCTTCGGCCCTGATATCTTCAAATACCGCCTTCACTAACTTTTTGTTCGTCCAGTCCAGTATCGGCCCACCGGCAATCGCCATATAGCGTCCCCGCTTCGCTGTCTCAACCACCCCCGCATATGCTCCTACAATTTTATCGCCTTCATAAGCCAGCCTTCGCACGATCTTTTTGCCACGCGCGGCATGAAACTCATAAAAATCCCACGACTGCAAAAAGTTAGATTCCGGATGCGACTTAATGAACTCATCCCAAAGCTCGCGAGATGGGGCATCGATCATAAATGCCTCCTTTTCTTGCGCGCTTTTTCGACAACAAGATCCTTTAAGTACCCCATCCGTGAAATCACTATATCGTGCGCCGGCACATATTCCACAATCTCACCCCCAAACCCAGTCTTGAACGTCGTCACCCCCGCATAGCGATGATTGGGTTGCCCAGCTGGCGCAATCCCCCACAAATTAAACCTTTCATACCCCTCTTTCTTCAAATCCCGCATTACCTGCCAGATGATCGCATATGCTCCTGGCATTTTGCGATTCAGTTCCGTAGAAGCCGCTTCGTAATAATCCCCCTCACGCCCGTCCTTGATGATTAACCCATAGGCAATTTTTTCACCCTCAGCTGTTTCTGCTACATAAATATCCGCATTCTCGCCAAATGCTTCCCTTTCGGCTAACAATACTTTTAGAGAAGGCGGCACAAATCCCTGTCGCTTTGCAGTTTCAGCCTGTACCGTATGGAACTCATGAAAGAGCTCTTCTGAATTGCCGCGGGTTACTTTGATACCCATTTTTTCCGCCCTTCTAACTTCATAGCGCGTCTGTCTCCGCATCTTGGCTAGCAATTCTTCTTCTGATACAGTTAAATCTATTATCACGGTATGCTCTGCCGCTAGATGCATTGGCGATTCGACTAACCCCAATTCCGACAATAACTTCATGTTTTCTGAAGACATATTAAGCTGTGGCCGAATTCTCACAAAAACGCATTTTTCCTGTCGCGCGATTTCTTTAACCCTTTCGAATACTGCCTTCAACCCTTTTTTATCTTTCCAATCTACCAAAGGCCCGCACGGTATTTCTAGATACCGCCCTCTTTTGGCGTTCCTTACTATCATCAAAGCGCGCCCGTTTTCTCCGAAATTTTCACAAATCACTTTGTCACCAAGTAGCTCATTCATCTTGCCGTAGGCCGGTGACTGTAGGAAATTTGCTTCTTTATAGTGCTTGGAAGTTGCTTTCCAGCCTGAATCGTTGCTACTCATTGCCCTCCTCTTTATATTCTTTTATGATTTCACGCGCCTTTTTCAAATCTTTCCTTGTGTAGTAAGTCGGAAGATTCAAAATGTGTTCAGCTACATAAACCGCATTAGGGCATTCATCTTCGGGGAAGTGCACCTTTTGATAATATCGCGCTGGCGAAACCGGCTTTTCGTACCATAATCCACCGAAATAGTACCCTTTCTTTTGCAGTTTTTTCAGCACCTCTGCTCTGTCCCGAACGAAGCAAAACTCCCTAAGCGCCGGCTCGCCCGTTCTCCTTAAATCCTTCAATTGTCGTAAAACTAATTTGGCTTCAAATTTACTGGGTCTTCGTTCCAAATCCAACTTACTGTCGGCAGATTTTTCTACCCAGTGAATTTTTACTAACACTCTCATCAGTCCGCCACCCAACTTTACATAGGTCAAGGTGCGACACAAAGCCCCAAACATTGGGTAAAATCTAGCCCTGAGGTGGTCAGATGGACGGGGTCCCTTTGAGGGTGCCATGCCACTAAATTTCTGGGTATCCTGCTCGGTTGATTCCCCGTTTTCTCCAGCGCCAGTCCTAAATACCACTGCTCCGCCCGATACTGTATCAATAGACTTGTCCTTGCCAAATGACAAAACAGAGGCCACTCCCACCGTACCCGCCTCGCGTTTATCGGCGTACCGAATTCCCGCACAATGCGCCAAATCTTCGATGATGGTCATACCATGTTCATTGGCGAACTTTTCTATTCTCTTAATATCTACTGGATTTCCGAGGGTATTCTGGACGATAATACCTTTCGCATCACCGTGTTTCTCTAATTTATCGTAGTCAAAATTTAAATCCTCGCGTGAAATATCCGCAAAAACCGGCTTCAGCCCCGCTGCCTTAACCGCTTCGTACACTGCATAGCAGGTAAAACCGTTCACAATTATCTTATCACCAGTCTTAAAATATTCCTTCAAAGCTAAAGTTAGCGCTGAGCGTCCATTCTTGCAAAGCACCGCTTCTCCATTGTATTTTTTCGCCAAAAAATGCTTCAAGGCATCCAAATCGCGTCGTCGTCCCATAGTGAACAGATGCTTAAACCACCTCCCGTCTGTATATTCTGCCGCCATTCCTAAGAAATAATGCCTCATTTGTCCTCCGTCGTCATTTCTTTATTCTCTTCACTAAGGTAGTTAAAGCCCGCGCCAAGCCTTCTGGGTCAGCAATATATGGCGCATGCGTCCAGTTGGCGTAAAACTTTAGTTCGGCATTTGGCAGTTTTTCGTACATCGTGGTGGCTTGTCGTGGTGGCGTGGTGGTGTCTTTCTTCCCCCAAAGGATGAAAGTTGGGGTCGTCACTTTACTAAAGTCTAGTTCCTGATCCGAGGCTAGCATATTGGCCAGCGTAGTTTTCATATTCTCTGGCGCACGCGAATAATCAGTTGAACCGGTAAATTTATGAAATGCCTTATCAATAATCGGGACTTTTTTCAGAGGCTTACCCATTTTGGCTAGTCGTTCCACCATCCGTTTTTTCATCGATGGTTCGTATACGCCCGCTGCATCTAGCAAAATTAAATGCTTTAGTTTATCCGGTTTCGTAGAGCACAAATTTAAAAGAATTCGGCCGCCATTAGAATGTCCCAAAGCCACCGCTCCATCTGGGATTTCGCGGTCCGCCCATTTGACATAATCCTCGATTGTCCAAACTTTGTCCGATGGCTCTGTCAACCCTGGTACGTGGAGCATTTTCACGCTAATGCCATTTTCGCGTAGTAGTGCCAAGGTGTTCTTCCAAGGCTCCACCGTGTAAGTCCACCCATGAATAATATAAAGATCCGCCATTAGAAACCTCCCTTCTTTATTTGTTTCATGTAACCGCGCCTAAATTCTCTCATCAGTCTAGCCCCCAGCTCTTTCGCCTTGCCACTGCGGCTTTTTCGCGTCGGCAGAGCTTCTTGGCATCTTTCGGGTCGGCCAGGAGCTTTTCGATAATCCATTCTAGATACTGGCTCCCTTTAAAAATCAACGTTTCCCCACCCTTGATGCGTTTTTCGATGTATTCTAAAGCTTTACGCGGGTCAGTAGTGGCCACTGCGGATACTCCCAGCTGCTTTAACTCTGGGCCGGTCCATTTCTTGGTACGTCGCCCTACCAAAATCACTTTATCCGGCTTTACATCGGCAATCAATTTCGCGAGTTTGCGGTGCTCTTCTTCCTCCAATGCCCCCTGGTCCACAATATCACCAATCACTAGCCATTTCTTATCGGCATGCATCCGCTTTGCCATATCCAGTACTGAGGTCATCGAAATCATATGAGCATTATAGCTACTATCGACTATGTCGATTCCCTTAACACCCTTGAAATACGAACTCCTCCCTGGCGCTATCTTGAGCCCTGTAAAATCTGGGTTAAACTTCAGTTTCAGATACTTCATCAAATCCTGCGCCACGAAAAGATTAAAGGCAATGTCCTTTGGCTCCGGATGATCAAAATGGAATGTTGTATCGCCATAGGTAAAATCCGTTGAATTAGGGTAAACTACATACTTCTTGATTAGATTCTTTTTAATCGGCACTACCTTAGCCTTAATCCCACGCGTGGCTTCTATCATAATCTTAGAATCCGCATCGATATAGACTCGCTTAGTGGTATTGGCTGGCAAATTAGCAAACTCTGCTGTGATGGCCTCCCCCACGTTTTTAAATCGCCCTGCCGTGACTTCCTTCTCGAACTGTACCGCATGCGACAAACCAATTGATACCCATATTGTTACCTCTGGCTTCAACCACTCCGCCAAAAATTCCGCCTCATGCGGCCTTTCCCCGTCAATTTCTACCACATAGAATTTTTGCTTGCGTCGGAAAAAAAGCCCGCGAAAAGGCGCCGCCAGTATCAGCCAAATCCACTTCAGTTTCGAACCAGTCACCCCAGATAGCCCTAACATATCGAAAGGTATCCCAAAAGCCGAATTGGCGTCGTGCGAATAATGCGCTCTATTGCCAATCTCATGCTCCAGCATTGTCATCATCGTGGTCTTACCAGCTGAACCAGTCACTGCGATTACTCGGGGATTCCATCTCTTAAAAGCACGATTAGCATGGTGGCGAAAATAATTTGCCACTCTAAAATAAAAACGCTTTTTAAATTTAGCAAAGCTCATACAGGTATTATAGCATAGTTTTAGTATTTTTGCTTCTCACAGGTATAAACACTTTACAAAACTAATAAAGTATGATATAATATAGATATATAGCCCTTTTCAGGGTTTTTTGTTACGCGCAAAGCACATTAAAAAGGAGGATAAAACAATGGGAACTTCTATTTTGGACTTAAGTCATGTTTGGCTTTCGGTTATCGCCGGTGGGCAAGGCACACGCCTTTTCCCTTATAGTCACCCCGAAAGACCCAAGCAGTTCTGTCAGTTGAACAAGGATGACAAATTCATCCAGGCTGCCATCAGGAACTTTGTGTCTCAGGGTATAAAGAAAACCCAGATTACTATCGCGACCACTAACGCCCAGCAAACGGCTTTGGCTAAAGAACAGGTTGTATCTCGCGGTATTCTTTCGCAGAATATCAACGAAATTAGTCCCGACTACGGTTATGCCGGTGCGATGGTCGAGATGACTAAAATCATCTATGGGATTGACCCTGAGGCTGTTATCATTAACACACCCTCAGATCAGTATATTGTACCCGACGAAGATTTTAGTAAAACCATCTATGATGCCGTCAATGAAGCCGAAAAAGGCAATTTCGTCATCGTGGGTGTCAAAGTAAACGATTTAGACACAGCGATGGGCTGCGGGCATGCCCTCTATGAAGAGGCGCAAGAACAAGCGGGCTGTTTCAAGGTAGAAGGTTTTATTGAGAAGCCTAGTCGCGAAACCGCCAACCAAATCATGCGAGCGGGCAATTCCGCCTGCAACACTGGCATCAATGTCTGGAAGGCCAAAACCTTGCTTGATGCCATCGGTGATTTCGATGTTACTGGCCTTGCCACTGATGCGCTCATGAAAATACTTCAGCCCAATCTGGAAATTGCGGTTGGCAATTTCGAATGGCGTGATTGTGGAACGCTGAAATCGTTATATGAAATCAGCAAAAAGACCCCTAATCACCGAAACGCCAGTTTCGGCGGTGGTGAAATCGATCGCTTCGAGTGCTTAGACGGACTGTTCCTCTGTGACGAAGGGTATCGTCTACATGTAGCTGGTTCCGTTGATGATGCTGTCATTGTTAGCACCATAGATTCGCGCCCCATTGTTGCCGTTATCAACAAAAATGAGAGTGCTAGAGTCAAGAAATTAGCGGAAGATTATGCCCGTAACCAGGATCTTCTGACCAATGACTTTTCCATTCTAGCGCATAACAATTTTGTAATGCGCTCGAATATCTCGAAAGAAACCATTACCTGCTTTGTCTGCGTAGAAAACTACATTGTTAACACGTATCGTGCCGCAGATGGAATGGTCGATGTGTTTGTTTCGAAGCAAATTGCGCCTGTTTGAAAGGCAGCAAAAATCCCCCGATTATTCGGGGGATTTTTCCATGTGAACTACATCTTGATTTCAGCATCCACACCAGCTGGGAGTGAAAGATTTTGTAAGCTCTCAATCGTCTTTGGCGTAGCGTTTGAAATGTCAATCAAGCGCTTGTGTACCTTCATTTCGAAGGCTTCACCACCGGTCTTATAGACATGTGGCGACTTCACTACCGTAAAGGTTGAACGCTTAGTTGGTAGAGGAATTGGTCCAGAAATGCTAGCACCAGTCCTGATAGCGGTGTCTACGATTTGTTTTGCGCTCTGATCGATTACGCGATGATCGTAAGCTTTGAGCCTGATGCGGATTTTGAGACCCTCATCTTTTTTGACTTCTGTCATTTTGTCCTTTCCTGCCCGATAACCTCCAAGACTTGAGTTTTTCGAGCTTGATAATTAATAATTTTGTCTTTACATTATACCATACTTTTGTCATATCGCAAGGCCTTGACTTTTATGCGCATTAGGCTACAATATAATTCAAATAAGGTTAAACATAAACAGGAAAACAAAAATGAACATTAAACACAAAAAAGAACTATTTATGTCGTTGGCATTGTTGGGTGCCACTTCTTGTTCCGCCAGTGTTTTTGCGACCAATCCGTATGGCATTGTATATTCTGGCGGCGAACCGCTTAGCGAAAACAATGTGCAAATTAGGCCGGATTTAACTGCCGACCTTACTCCAATTATTAAAACTGGTTCTATCACCGAAGAGAAGAATTCCGATACTCCACGCCTGAAGCGAGGCTATGTGTTAGTAGGAGGCAAGTGTAAAAATATCAATTATCTAAAAATCACTGCATCTGACCCCATCCAGCCTTCAGAAAAGATCATTCATTCCATCTACAACAATAGGTACAGGATGGACGTTAACATCGAGCGAACCTATATTGAAAAAAACGAATTTGCGACAGAATCCGACGACGACAACCCTCAAATGAACGTTATTTTTTATGATACTGGCTTAGGCGCAGGCTACTCGGTTTATTCTGATGAAGAATGTCAAGAAATGAGCCCAGATTACAATAATGGTCGTAAGTATAATGTGTTCGTGGAAACCAAAATAAAGGTTTACGAGAACAAAACCAATGAATTATTTAAATCCAATCGTTTGTATTTCGGCATCACCGATATTGATGCCCGTCAATCATATAAAATTCTAAATTCAGACAATCTTCTTGTTCCCAACAATATGTATGCTGAAAACGCCGCAAGTCTACAACCAAGCGACCCGGAAATAACTACTCGTAACATGTATGTTAGCGATGGGAATTATATTTACTCGCCAAATGTCGACTACTTTAACATTACTGAACCTGGAAACGATGTGTTCGTAAATGTCAACACGGATGTCCAAGAGGAAGGTTTACGCGTAGTCTTTGGCTACAGCCGTGGCGGTGCCGCCAGCACATTGGTTTATTATGCGAAACAATACACGGTCAATTATTTGTCAGAGCAAAATGGTGAAATAGTCGGCATCGAAACAGAGGATGTTATCGCTGGGGGGATTGCTTCTGGTTCTGAGGCTAAACCTCAAGACGGGTATCAATTAAAATACTGGACAGCGGATGTTGATATCGAGCTAGATGATGGTACTACTATTAAGGCTGGCCAGCCTATCACGACTGAACAATTACCTCATATCGTCGTCAACCAAGATATTAATCTAACAGCTTTTTATGAGACTGACAGCACTCCAGCTGTGCCAGACACAGGCGCTTCCACTAAAGACACCAGCGTCGCTCAAGTTGTGACTATTTCCTTATTAGGCATCCTGTCGGTTGCACTAATTATTCGCGCCATTCCTTTCATACTTCATAAGAAAGTTAAGTTTAACTAAAAAAGAAGGTAGACCGAAAAAAGTCAGGACATGTGCCTGACTTTTTGTGTATAGGCCTCAATATGCTACCACCAATTCAAATCATCTTGATGAGCTGTTGGTATATTGACAAAAACAAAAGACTATGTTATAATGTAAATAGTAATCGTTTTTTTGGCGATTATGCCATTTAAAATGCTACGAATTATAATCCCCCTCCCTATGGGTCATTCTGCACACTTATAAAAGCGTCTAGAATGAGCCATAGGGGCTTGATATAAAATCATTGTTAAAGGAGGATTGTCGTGAAGATAGAAAACTATTATTATGGTAATTATTCTGAAAAATGTGGTGGATTTATTTTTAGAGTGTGTCTTCCCGATGAGGCTAGGGTAGTGGCTGGAAATGTTTATGGAAGAGAAGGATTCCCTGATGGTGCATCTATCAGCACATCTGCCATCGTCGAATTCGGTGATAACTATGTCGTTACGAGATCTGGAAGTAGGTATGAATTGGGCGAGTATAATGTGGATTATGCAGAGCTTTTGAAGGTTGCGGAAAACAAAGACAAAGTCATCTCTGAATGGGAATTCACAAAAGAACAGCTAATGAATCGTCTCCCGGACTTCAACAAGGGATATGATGAATGTATGAACGAGTTTAAGGAGATATTGCGAGAAGGCGAGTTGCATGAAGGTATTATGATTAACGGAAAGACCCTTAATGGCAAAAGGGTTTACGGAGAGATTATTTCACAACGGGGCAATTACGTTACGATACTGGTATCTGATAGCAAAGACGTCAAGCTTAAGGAAGAAGAATAC
>JAUMXR010000008.1:0-17328 GCA_030528995.1 Candidatus Saccharimonadota bacterium
AGTTGATGACCGATGACGATGGTTCGATTATCATCATTGATGACAAAGATCTCACGATGTTCGTGAACCTATTGAATGAAGATTATTATGTTTCGCCGGTGAATGGCAAGCGGTATGAAATTAAGTCCAAGAAACTACTTGGCGAACCCGACGGCGAACCACCACGGGGATAATTCCCTTTCTTGAATTATAGACTTTGTTTTTGTTCGCGCTTCTCTTCGCGCCGGGACAAATTTTTGGAAGTTTTTTAACGGAAAATTTGCTCGTCTCACGGCTGTCTTCATGGTTCGCGAGCCAAATTTTCCTAAAACTTCCAAAAATTTTCTCGGGCTCGTTCAATGCTCACAAAAAACTAAGTCTATAATTCAAAATAGGGTTTGTCCACGAAGTGGGATTCGCCGAGGGTTTGAAAAGTTTTGACGAGATCTTCTTTGGCGGATTGGACGGAGTCGGTGGTTTGGAGTTCGGACTCAATTTTAGCAAAGTAGCCCTGAAGATTATCAATTTTGTCAAGATAAATGTACGTGCCTTCACCCATTTTGAGTTCTTGGCGACGGCGAGAAACTTCTTTGGCCAGTTTAAAACCAAGCTGGAGGATAATGTTGACTAGTTTCTCATAATCGGTGACTCTGGTTTCTTCCACAATATCTACGCCAGAATCTTCGATGTGGCGCTTTAGGATGAAATAATACTTGGCGGGCTTATCAACAGATTGCATTTCGGTCCGCATAATGAGCCTTGGGTAGTTGGAGCGCGACTGATAGTTTCTTGGCACGTAAACACGGTCATGCTGCCACTGAATAGGCGAAAAATCTAAGTCAATATCAGATAATTTTTGCTCAAAACTATCGCGATTAGTGAGTTTACATTTGAGGACTACTTTTTTCATAGCTTTATTATATCACAAATACGGGCCTCAACGGATTTGACGCCATTGAAGTCGTTTTCGGTGAGCTTGATGAGAGGTTCGATATGGTCGAACTGGGGGTCGAGATTTAGCCACTGCTCGGGAGCGTAGAAGGCGACGAGTTTGAGGTATTTGCCGTTCTTATCGCGGAGGTCGAGGCGGAGATGGTTGCGGTCGGCACCCATGCGGGTGACATTTATAAGGTCGATGTTTTTGAGGCGGAAAATGGGTTCTTCGTTCCCTGGTCCGTAGGGTTCGAGCTGTTTTAGCTCTTCGAGAAGATTGAGAGTTAGTTCAGAGAAATCGGTGAGATTAAGGTCAGCATGCTGAGTTAAATACTTGGACTGGTCGGGGAGATGAAGAGAGCGATAATATTCATTTATTTGTTCACGGAATTTATAGAGGTTATTCCCTTCTACTTTGACTCCGGCAGCGCCGGCATGTCCACCACCGCTGATGATGGAATCTTTGACGTTTTCAAGAGCGTCAGCAAGATTGAAATCACCAAAGCTGCGGCCAGAGCCTTTGTAGATGTTACCGGCAAGCTCAGTAAGAACAAAAGCTGGCTTATGATATTCGTCGACTAGGCGGCCGGCGACGATGCCGAGGATGCCTTCGTGCCATTTGCCGGTTTCAATAATGACAGGATCTTCGGTAATGCCACGATCTTCGATTTCTTTGGTGGCGGCGCGTTGCTCTTTCTTACGTTTTTTGTTGAGTTCTTCGAGCTTTTCGGCGAGAGGGGCGGCTTCGAGAGGATTCTTGGCACTAAGGAGATTTAGAGAAAGTTCGGCGGTATCGAGACGACCGGCGGCATTAAGACGGGGACCGATTTGGAAGCCGATGGATTCGGCGTTGATGGATTTGACGCCGGCGCGGCGCATCAACTCTTGGAGACCGGGACGGCGGGTTTTCTCGAGGACTTTGATACCATAGTAACAAAGGCGGCGGTTGTCATTATTGATGAGCATACTGTCGCAGATGGTGCCGAGAATGACAAGGTCAAGGAGCCATTTTTCCTGGCCTTTTTTGATTAATTGTTCTTGAACTAGAGCTTCGGCGAGTTTGAAAGCGACACCGACACCAGCGAGATTTTGGAAACTTTCGGTGGGGTGGTCTTTGCGGTGAGGGTTAATAACGGCGATGGCTTCTGGCATCTCGGCGTCGGTCTCATGATGGTCAGTAACGATAGTGTCGATTCCTAAAGTGTTTAATTCGTCGATAATGGCGTGGTTGCGAGAGCCGCAGTCGACGGTGACGACAAGGGTGATTTGGTGGTCTGTGGCACGGGTAATGAGCTTCGGACTCATACCGTAGCCGTCGGCAAAGCGATCAGGGAGCATGATTTCAAGGTGGTCTGGATTGATGCCGGCGAGGGTGAGGGCATCCGCCATGACGGTACTAGCGGTGACGCCGTCGACATCGTAGTCGCCGTAGATGAGGATTTTTTCTTGGGTTTCGACGGCCTGCTTGATGCGGGCGATAGCCTTGTCCATGTCGTGAAGGGTAAAAGGGTCTATTCTCTTTTCGTATTGAGGATGCAAAAAATCGTTAGTTAAATGGCGCTTTTCTGCTAGTCGTTCAAAAATCTTGCTCAACTTATCCCCCTGTTAGCCGATGGTTTTGGATGGTTTACTGCCCTTTTGGCTTTTGATGACAATGGATTGAAGTTCTTTCAAAATTGGGAATTGTTTGTTGGTCTGGTAGATTTTGGTCTTGCCTTTCTTGGAAACGAGGAGAAAACCGCCACGCGCCATACGCTCTAGTTCCCTTTGGATGTTGCCGGGGTCTTCCTTGATGAGCTTCGCTAAGCCTCTGACGTGGGTTTTAAAATCGGGATATTTGGCAAATACGACCAGAATTTTGCGGCGCACCCGAGATGTGACAAATATTTCTAACATAATACCTCGCTTTAACTTACTCTATTATAGCAAAGAATGTAAAAAATACAACACAATTCTATGCCAACCCAATCTCTATAGCATGTTATAATTGGGGTATGTTTTACGAGGTGATACCAGAGGGGAAGGTGGAGATACTGACCTATCATTTTGATGATGATTCCCTTTTGCCGGGTACCGTCGTGATGGTGCCGGTAGGACGACGCGTGGTGCCGGGTGTTGTGGTAAAGAAAGTTGCTCAACCGGATTTTGTCACCAAAGCGATTTCGAAAATATTGTATTCAAAACCATTGCCGCAGCATTTGTTGGATGCGGTGCGGTTTGTCCATGAGTATTATATGGTGCCGTCCGGGCAGGCAGTGTCGCTTATCTTACCCCGAGGGGTCCAGAAGAAACGCAGGAAAACCGAACAAATGTTCGGGAACTTGGGAAAAACCGAACATGGGGCGGATTTGCCCGAAATTCGGCTGAATGAGTCGCAGAAAAAGGCGCTTATTGCCCTTCAGAAGGCTCCAGGAGCCACGAAACTACTGCATGGTGTGACTGGAAGCGGCAAGACTAATGTATACGTTAAAATGGCTCTAAATGCGTTACAGGACCATTTTTCAACCATACTGCTGGTGCCGGAAATAGCTTTGACGGGGCAACTTGTTCGGGTTTTTGGCGATGTGTTTGGCGAGAAGGTGGTGGTAATTCATTCGGGGTTGACTGAGGCGGAGAGACATTTGATATTCGAGCGGATACTTGAGTCGGAGGAACCCTTGATAGTAGTGGGGGCGAGATCGGCATTGTTCGCACCGGTGGCGAAACTGGGGCTGGTTATTATCGATGAGGAACATGAAGGAACTTATTATCAAGAGAATGCACCAAAGTATTCGGCGATAAGAGTGGCGAGTTATATGGCGCAGAAGTCTGGCGCTTCCCTGGTGTTGGGTTCAGCTACACCGACGGTGGAAGATTATTATATCGCATCGAAACAGGGGTCTCTGGTAAGTATTACAGAAAAGGCAAAGAAGACGGCCGTGAAACCAGAGATAAAGCTGATTGATTTTACTAACAGGGATAATTTTACGAAGAATAAGTATTTTTCCAATGCGCTACTCGCGGCGATGAAGCAGAATGTGGAACAGGGGCGACAGACGCTGATTTTTCATAATCGACGGGGGTCATCGCCGCTGACGATTTGCGAGAGCTGCGGGGAGGAAATCCTGTGTCCGAACTGTTTCCTGCCCCTGACGCTACACGCAGATGAATATGTATTACACTGTCATACATGTGAGTTTTCGATGAAAGTACCGATGGGATGCCCAAAATGTGGGGCGCCTGGGTTGGTACATAAAGGGTTTGGGACGAAGCTACTCGAATCGGAGCTTAGGAAGCTGTTCCCTGCGGCGCGAGTACATAGATTCGATGCGGACAATAAGAAGGGTGAAGGGATGGATGCCTTATATTCGTCGGTCAGAGATGGAGAGGTGGACATACTGGTAGGCACACAAGCAATTGCAAAGGGGTTGGATTTGCCGAGGCTGGCCACCGTGGGTGTGGTGCAGGCGGATGCGGGGCTAAATCTGCCGGATTACATGGCGGAGGAGAGGGTATTCCAGCTGCTCACTCAGGTGATTGGGCGTGTGGGGCGAGGACATCTCGCAGAGGCCGAAGTGTTTATTCAGACTTTTCGGCCGGAACACCCGGTGTTAAAGTTTGCTGCCGATGAAGATTACGCCGGTTTTTATGAGTATTTGGTGCGAAAACGAAAAAAGGCAGGCTTCCCACCGTTTAGATTCGTGATGAAGCTGGAAATCACGATGAAAACAGAGGCGATAGTGCTACGTAAGGTGCGAGAATTAGTTAAGAGACTTTCCTCCGATGAACGACTAACGATTTCCCCGCCCCAACCAGGGTTTCATGAGCGAACAGCGAAGGGGTATACTTGGCAGATTGTAGTGAGGAGTCGCTCGCGAAAAGCATTACTGGAGTCTTGTAAGGGGTTAGACCAGAATTTCAAAATCACCCTGGACCCACCTGGGCTGCTTTAATGTTATCGGTCAACTAGAGGCGCAAGATGCTCAGGGGCGGTTTCGGTAAGATATAGGATGTCTTTGTAAACTTTTTCGATGAATTTGGTGGAGAAACTATGCTCGCTCCAAAATTCAATAGTCCCCAACACTTCATTTTGATAGATATTGTAAGCCTTATCGTATTTGCCAGAGATGCCCCAATGGGCTACTACTACCAGCTTAAGATGACCTAACATTTTTTTGATGATTTCCTTGCGCCCATCTTTAAAGAGAATCTGAAAAACGAGTTTATTACTGGAGATAAACACTAGAGAGCGCAGAAAGATGACGCCAAGATTTTGGGCTTTTTTAAGGTATTTCTCTATTTGGGAGGTATAAACTTCAAATAAATATTCCTCAAGATCCTGAGGAATGGTTTCGATGCTTTGGTGATGGCGGTAGATGGTTGAGCGAGAGATGCCAGCATATTCGGCGATTTTTTTGACAATACGACAGTCTTCGTGCCTAAAGTGGGCTGTTATGATGAGTAGCTCAATCTTGTTGAAGCGTTTGTCTGCCATTTTTTTCTTTGTCAATCTGCAATTTAGCATAAGAATAATTATACAAGATTTTTCCGCAAAATAATCGCTCTTTTATGCTAAAATTAGAATAAGCATTTTGAAAGGAGGATTTATGTGTACAGGGGTGAGATTTAGTGATGGAGCTGGAAATATGTATTTTGGGCGGAATTTGGACTGGTCGACTGGATACGGACAGAAGGTAGTGATTACGCCAAGGGGATATAAATACCAGTCAGCATTTCTCGGTGAAATGGGTGGGTCAGCAGTAATTGGAATGGGCATCGTAGCCGAGAATACGCCTCTGTATTTTGATTGCGCCAATGAGCACGGACTAGCGGTGGCGGGGTTAAACTTCCCTGGCTATGCTTCATATGCGCCCGATGCGATTGAAGGTAAGACGAATGTGGCGGCTTACGAATTTCCTTTGTGGGTGGCACTGAATTTCACCTCTGTGGACGAGGCGGAGAAAGCGCTGAAAAATGTGGCCATCGTGGCAAAACCCATCAACGACCAATATCCAGTATCGCAGCTGCACTGGTTAATTGGTGACGCTAAGAGGTCTATCGTAGTAGAATACACTGCGGCAGGGATGGAGATTTTCGACAATCCCGTAGATATACTTACTAATCAGCCTGGATATGGATGGCACAAGGAAAATTTGCGTAACTATATGAATCTGTTTCCACAGATGCCAAAAGAGGTAAAATGGGGCAAAGAAACAATGAAGGCGTTTGGGAGTGGTTCCCTGATGCGGGGATTACCAGGAGGCTTCTATTCAACAGATAGGTTTATCCGGGTGGCGTATCTGAATACGCATTACCCTGTTCAGCCAGATGAGGCTTCAAATATATCACGACTCTTCCATACCCTCGCTGGAGTGGCGATGATTGACGGGGGCGCAGCGATGGCGGATGGAGCATTCGAGAAGACAGTCTATACTGGTGGGTATTCGACAGCTACACAGACGTATTACTATAATACCTACGAGGATCCAGCGATTCAGAGTGTAGCAATGAAGGACCAAGATTTAGATTCGGCAGATTTAATTATAGCTTAATAATAAAAGGAGGTAAAAATGTCTGAAGAAACGATAGAAAAGAGTGAAAAAGAGGTAGCAAAGGTAGACTCTCGTGAAAATGGGAGTGTTAAGGGTGGCGATACCGGTAAGACGGTGGTAATAGCGGTGCTCGCAACAGCGTTTTGCTGTTTTGTAATCACCTTTGTGGTATTGGTAGCTACTGGAGTAATAAGATTCGGAGGGGTAGGCAGCGAGACGCCTGGAGGCGGCGTGGCTGGAGGTAGTTCTAATACGAGTAGTGGCGGTAATGGAGGAACCGAGAATCCTCAAACCACTCCATCAGATGATGGGATAATCGATAATCCTAATCCTAAGGTAAAGGTAAATGGTGTCCTAGCTGAGGTGGGAGATTTGGAGTTTTATTTGCCAGATGAATTTGAGGCTGGTGGGAAGAATCAGGATGGGGCTTATACCTACAACTTGACAGACGATGACGGTTGGGCGCAAGTGGTGATTTATGCGGAGAGTACTTCCCTGTCACCAGAATCGTATCTACTCAAGAAAAGCCCGTATCTAGATATTACCGATGATGATTATGAAATGAACGGTACAGAGTGGGTGCAGGGTAAGAATGGCTCTATGCTGGCCTATGCGACAGAACTAGATGGTAAGGTGTATGCGGTGATTTACTCCGTAAAGCTGGACTCGGATGCGACAAGTGAAGCGATGTCGATGATACCCAAAACCCTGTATATGAAGAGAATTTATCAGGATTAACGCTTGCTGTCAGGAGTTCTGGGCGTTGGGGGGTTGTGTGGTTTTTGAAGATTTAAGCTGCACCACTAGGTTATGTCGTGCTTTATTTTACCTCTTAGGTGTGGTATAATGGGCTTATGAAAATTATTACCACGCCAGATGAACGGCTTAGGGAGAAGTCTGATAAGGTACGTAAGATTGATGACGAAATCTTGGGCATTATTTCTGATATGCGCAAATTATCTCTGGACTGGGAGGCAAAGCATCCCTATGAACTTTCGGCGGCGATGGCAGCGCCTCAGATGGGGGTTTTGAAGCGGATTATTATCATCCGTGACGATATGGAAGATAAGAAGAACGCTTCTTTTACGGCGCTGATTAACCCAGAGGTTATTCGGGCAGAAGGTAAAGTGAAGACTGATTACGAAGGTTGTTTGTCAGTCCCATCTATATACGGAATGGTGCCACGTGTGACCAAAGTAAAAGTGAAAGCGATGCTAGAAGATGGCACAGAGGTGCGTATCAAGGCGACAGATGAGCTGGCAAGGACTTTACTCCACGAGATTGATCATTTGAATGGTATCCTATTCATTGACCATATTCGCGATAAAAAGGACGCGTTTTATAAAATGAACGAAAAGGGCGACTTGGTGCCAGTTGAAGACTACGAGAAAGAAATTCGTAATAACAAAAAACTTTGGGACGAAGAATAACGCGTCTTGAACAAAAGTTTTATCAAAGCGGAGGTTTTTATGGATAATAACAGAGAGAAAATCATCTTCTTAGGCAATGGAATGTTGGCGGACTATGCGCTTAAAAAACTTGAACAAAAGTTCGAAATTGTATTCCACGCACGAAATAAAGCCGATTTGGATGAAGTATGTCGGCTCAAAAAAGAAGACCCTAGCTTACATGGGGTGTTGGCTTCTTTTGGCGTAATGGTGCCGGTTTCAGTATTGGAGCTGTTTGAACCGGAGGGGATTTTGAATATTCATCCTTCCCTATTGCCAGCTTATCGGGGTGCGTCACCGATAGAATCGGCAATCCTTGATGGCGATGATGAGTTTTCGGTGTCCGTAATGAAGCTAGTCAAAGCGATGGATGCGGGGCCAGTTTATTATCAAACAACTCTATCGGATTTGCCGATAGATAAAGGTGAGATTTATAAGGCGCTAGCGGAAACGGGGGCGGAATGGATATGTGATAATCTGGCAACTTTACCGGAGCCAGTCTTACAAGATGAGACGAAGGCGAGTTTTTGCGGTAAACTGGACAAATCAATGTCGCTAATTACCCCTGAAAAAGACTCTGCCAAGCAGACGCTTCGCAAAATTGTGGCTTTCCAAGGATACCCCAAGCCAAAATATGCCTTCTTTGGCGTAAATTGCATCATTTTAGGCGCTCATGCTTTAAAGACGGGTGAGAAGGCGTTTTTGACGTTAAAATGCGCTGACGGGCAAATACTCGCGATTGACAAGGTTCAACCAGAAGGCCGCAAGGCAATGGATGCGAAAGCTTTTCTAAACGGGTACAAGAAATAGTTTTAGGCGCCGACGAGTCTGGCACGGTTGGCACGGATTTCTTCCTTCATTTCCTCGATAGTACGGTTCACTATTTCACGATAGTCAGGGCGATTTTGCTCGAGCCATTTGGCGGCCTCGGCAGGGTCGGTTATCGCGTCAAATTCATTAAGTTGAGCTTCTGTAAGCCCTTTGGAGATACGCTCACCGATACGGATTTCTAGTTCTGCTTGGATATAATCGAGGAATTTTTGTTTTTGCTCTTCTGGCATGGCCTGAAGACCCATCTCTTGTAAAAACTGTTCGTCAAATTGCATAATTATTCTCCTTATAGTAATTATAGCACAAGAAAATGATTACAAAGTGCGTTTTTTGGTTTCTCGAGTGAAGAATTTGAGACGATCGCCCACCTGAAGATCTATTTTGCGTTCAGTCTTGAGAGCTAAACCACCGGTTTCACCGGAAATGAGTTCTTTGACGTCCATCTTTTCCTTCTGGACAGAGGTGACTTCAGCTTCGCCGAGGTATTTTTTGTCGCGGACAATTCGCGCAAGGTAACCCTGTTTGACATCGCCCTTTAAGACTTCCCCGCCGGCAATGATGGAAGTCTTCTCGGTGCGGAAAACGCCGAGGACTTTGAGTTCGCCTTTGTCTTCTTCGACAATTTCAGCATCAAGGAGGTTCTCCATTTCGTGTTTAGCATCATCAAGGAGTTCGTATATTACTTTATAGGTACGGATTGGGACGTTGTCGCGGGCTGCCATCTTAGAAATATTGATTGGGACAGAGACATTAAACCCGTAGATAACAGTGTTCTCACCGGCGGCCATATAGACGTCATTCTCGTTGATGTCGCCTACACCGGTAGAAACGATATTGAGAGTGATTTCACCATGGGTGTCAATTAATTTTAGGCTATCCACAACAGAAGTAACCGAGCCAAGCACATCGCCTTTGATAATAACATTGAAGACCTTGGAATTATCTGCTACGTTCATCATGCGTAGCAAGTCTGTACTGGTAACATTGGCGTCGGCCGATTCGTTAGCGGCTGCTTGAGCATTGAGGAGAGCCATTTTGCGGGCGGTTTTTTCATCTTTAACTTCAGTAAACCGGTCACCGAAGTTGGGGAGCTCCTTGAAGCCAGTAATGGTAACTGGAGTGGACGGAGTAGCTTTACCCTTGGGCTTGCCTCGCCAATCTAGCATCGTGCGAATTTTGCCATAGGTGGAGCCGGCAACAATAAATTCACCAGTCTTTAGTTCTCCGCCCGTAACCAAGAGATTTACAACTGAGCCCTTCCCTGTCTCCATATGAGATTCGATGACGAGACCCTCGGCTGGAATATCAACATCGGCTTTAAGTTCCTCAATGTCGGCCGTGAGCAGAATCATATCGAGGAGTTTATCGAGGTTTTGGTTTTGCTTGGCGGAAATCGGGACCATAACGATATCACCGCCCCATTCTTCGGGCTGGAGACCATTCTGAGAGAGGTCGGCCATGGTACGGGGGATGTCAGCACCCTCGCGGTCAATCTTATTGATAGCGACGATGATTTTAGCGTTGGCGGATTTGGCAAAATTGATAGCCTCGACAGTCTGTGGCTTTACACCGTCGTCGGCGGCAACCACGATAACCACAATGTCGGTCAACATGGCACCATGCTGCCTGATGGCAGCAAAGGCTTCGTGGCCTGGGGTATCGAGAAAAGTGATAATCCTATCGTCATGCTCTAGCTGGTAGGCTGAGATATGCTGAGTAATGCCGCCGGCTTCATCGTCGACAGTCTTTTTATTGAGAAGCGTGTCGAGAAGAGTAGTCTTACCGTGGTCGACGTGACCCATGACGGCGACGACCGGGGGCCGAAGAACAGCCTTATCAGATAGTTCCCTGTGGTAATCTGAAGTTTTAGTAGAGGTGTTCTTTCTTTCTAATTTGACGTTTTTGAGACCGAGCTCCTCGATGATAATCTGGGCGGTCTCAAAATCCAATCTCTGATTAATGGTGGCAACAATGCCATTTTTGAAGAGTGTACCGATTAATTCAGTCACAGAAAGGCCAAGGGCTTGAGATAACTCATCCACAGTAATAGAACCCGCGATTTGGATTGTTTTTTCTTCCATCTTGCTCCTTTCTGCCCAAGGTGACACAAAAAATATCAATATTTCGTTTAATTTTATCACATTTTACAAAAATATGCTATAATGGGGGTACGCTCTTTAGATTACATCTATTCCCGGGTAGCTCAATGGTGGAGCAAGAAGCTGTTAACTTCGAGGTTGCTGGTTCGAGTCCAGTCCCGGGAGCCAAGACCAGATGGTCTTTTTTTGTGGACTCGAATCTAAAGATGCGAGTCCAGTCCCGGGAGCCACATCAAAGCCCTTCGGGCTTTTTTGCTGTAAAAACATGGACTCGTATCTCCGGCTTCGCCTCCGATGCGAGTCCAGTCCCGGGAGCCAAGACCAGAAGGTCTTTTTTATTTGCAAGAAAAAGGGCGCCAAAGCGCCCTAGCTAAAAATTAGCCGTGTCCGTAATAGTTTCCATCTTTGTCTCTGCCGAGATGATAATGATCTTTGGGACCATCTGAAGGTCCGAACATTTCCCAGCTTCCGTCGGCGTTTGACTTAATCAAGCCGCCATCGTCGCCTTTACCAATTTCATTACCATCCATTGCATCAAGGAGAATATCCTCAATATCACGATTAGCTTCTCTAGAATCTTCAAAAGATCCATTCCAACTTCTGTTGCTTCCCATAATAGCACCCCCTTATTATGAATATGGTTTACTCGGACATTTGTATTATATCACATTTCAACGATACACTCAAGTATTCTGATGAGGCAAATCAAGATGTGCCCATTCGGGAGCCACATTAAAGCCCTGCAGTAGCAAGGCTGTAATTTTTGTGCATCCTTAATTCGTCGAAACAGAATCCGCTTCGCTCAAAACATGGAGTGTGTTTACAGTGTGGCTCCCTGACGGAGAATCATTGTAGAGAAATAAAAACTTTATTCTCTCCCCATATGTCGTAATCTCCAAATATGGCACTTCTTCGTAATAAGCAAAGCTGTTACCATCATCAATATTCTTCATGAAACCACCATAGAGCTGATTTTCCTCATTTAAGTAGGTATAAGAATACCCGTTGTCGAGTTTATTTAAACTATCCAAGTAATAGAGCCGAGTCGAAACATCTGTAGGGCGAGCAAAAGCCACAAATAAGATACAAATTATTATCCCGGAAATGAAGATCGACCCAGATACCAATGCCAATTTCATATAAATGCGTTTTTTCTTATCGAAAATACTGCAAAGAACTGTGCAAATTCCAAAGAATAATACAAGCAAAAAGAAAAGCGTTAAACTCATCATAACCTCCCTCTTAATGTACACTATGCGCTAGCCAAATTATACCATAATTACCCCAAATAGTAAAGTATCCTTAAGAAGATTATATCATGTGATAGTTAGCCACCAAACAAAACTTTGAAAAAGCCGAGTGAAACGGCGAGCATGATGAGGCCGGCGGTGAGGACACCAGCGATAATGGCGACCATGGTTTTCTTGAAGTCAAGGTTAAGAACAGAGGCAGCCAAAGTGCCGGTCCAGGCGCCGGTACCGGGAAGCGGAATGGCTAAAAGCTGAGGTGGCTAAGTTTTTGAAAATAGCTACTAGCCTAGAATAATCTTTATGTTTGCCGTTGATTTCCACGCCAACATTCTTACCAAGTGTGTTTATTCTCGGCCCCGTCCTCTTCTATCCCTATTTTATTATTCCCCCCCTTCACTACTTTCTTCTCTTTTCTCTGTCTCTATGTTTTCCGGCTCAACTCCACCTTCCCCTAACTTTGTTTCTTCCTTTTTCTTCTGGTTAGTTAGAACCGTAAATAATTCAGTCAAACCCTGGACGCCATAGTCCTTGATAGCGTATTCGAAATAGCCTTTTCCATACGCCCTAGCCCCCATTCTTATTTCTTCATATCGAGGATCGGCTCCCTCGACTTCGGTGATTAGCTCTTTCATGTCTTCTATCGCTTTTATGGCACCTTCGAGCGATTTTCGATCAGTCTTTGGGGCAGAATATTCTTTGCGAAACTGGTCTTTAAGGTGCCTAGTAGCGGCAGACTCTTCTTGAGCATCTTTAAAATCTTCTTTGGTGTTAATTCCCAAGTGATTATACAAGTCTCTGATTGGGTTATCGGAACCAGTTACATTGAAACTTTTGATTCCTTGTACAACTTCCTCTACTCCGCCAGGACCTTTTTGTCTCGCTATTGCATCTAGGCCATAGTTGATGATGCTTGCTGCATCGGCTATGCTGTTATTATAGTCGGTTTCAGTTTCATTCTCTTCGATGGTTTCGCCATAGAAGTTATTATCCTGATAGGCTGAACCAAGTCGTTCTCCGCCGAACGGCGGCACGCCCTCTTCAAAGCTTTTTTCAAAATCTTCCTCTGGCGGTATTTCCCTTTTTGACTCAGCTTCATGATGTTCACCAGGGAACCCTTCGAATGATTTGTCGTACATTTTCCTCCTTTCAGAAGATGATAACAGTATTCTTAAAAAGATTATACCACGCGATGATTAACCGCCAAACAGGACTTTAAAGAATCCGAGTGAAACGGCGAGCATGATGAGGCCGGCGGTGAGGACACCAGCGATAATGGCGACCATGGTTTTCTTGAAGTCAAGGTTAAGAACAGAGGCAGCCAAAGTGCCGGTCCAGGCGCCGGTACCGGGAAGCGGAATGGCAACGAAGAGGAAGAGTGCGAAATAAGTACCATATTTACCAGTTTTCTGTTGGAGTTTTTTGCCACCTTTTTCACCTTTTTTGAGGCAGAAATTGCAGAACTCTTTGAAGGGCTTCCATTTGCGCCCTGAGCCCCAAATCAGGACTTTGCGCGCAAAGAAATAGATGATGGGAACCGGGATAATATTGCCAATGATAGCGATAATAAGAACCAGCCATTCGGGTAAACCGAGGTCCATGCCTACTGCAACAGGTATGGCACCACGAAGCTCAATCAGTGGAATCATTGAAATCACTAAAACGATAAGGATTTTCCAGAACATAATGTTATTTTAGCATAGATTTATTGTATAATTAAGAAAAGGAGTTTTTATGCTGGCAAACGAGAAACTATTAATTGGTAAAACAGAAAAGGGGGTGGAGCTCGCCATCTTGCCGCAAATGGCAAACCGACACGGGATTATTACAGGTGCGTCGGGTTCCGGTAAAACCATTACCCTAAAAGTCATGGCGGAGAGTTTCTCGGATGCAGGAGTGCCGGTGTTTCTTGCCGATGTAAAGGGTGACCTCGCTGGGACGGCAGTGAAGGGTGAAGTTAGCGAGGCAATACAGAAAAGGCTAGATAAGCTCGCGATTAAGGATTTTGAAGTTGAATCGTTCCCTGTTAGATTCTGGGATTTGTTTGGTACCGAAGGGCATCCTTTGCGCGCAACGGTAGAATCGGTGGGGCCAGAGGTGCTCTCGATTATGCTCGGTCTATCGGAGGCACAGGAGGGCAACCTGGCAATTGCTTTTGCGATAGCAAAAGATGAGAATTTGTCACTGATTGACCTTAAGGACTTAAGGGCGGTCTTGCAGTATGTAGCAGAAAATAAGGACCAATATTCGACTCGTTACGGCAATATTACTACGCAAAGTATTGGGGTAATTCAGAGGTCGCTTCTGACGTTAGAAAATCAAGGGGCCAACCATTTCTTCGGGCAACCAGCATTAGATGCACGCGACTTTTTTGCAACAGAGGACGGGCGAGGGGTGATTAATATCCTCCACGCTGTCACTTTATTTGAAAGTCCAGATATGTATGCGGCGTTTTTGCTCTGGCTTCTGACCACTCTGTTTTCGACCTCGCCAGAGGTGGGTGATTTGGATAAGCCTAAACTGGTGTTTTTCTTCGATGAGGCTCATCTACTCTTTAACGGAATGCCGGCTTACAGATTGAAGCGAATCGTACAGATAGTGAAGCTGATTCGTTCGCGTGGAATTGGGCTTTATTTCATCTCTCAGAGTCCAACCGATATTCCAGATGAAATATTGGCACAACTGGGCAACAGAGTGCAGCATTCCCTGCGTGCCTATACGCCCTCGGAGCAAAAGGCGGTGAAAGCTGCAGCGCAGGCATTTAGAGTGAATCCGGACTTTGATACCGAGAAAGCTATCTTGGAACTCGGAACTGGTGAAGCTTTGATTTCCTTCCAGAATGAAAAGGGCGCTCCGGAGATAGTAGAGAGAGCGACAATCCTACCGCCACAGAGCATGATGGGGGCGATTGATGGGATTACCCGAAATAAAGTGATAAATGCAAGCCCGCTGTGCGGTAAATACGATGAAGCTGAAGACCCAGAGTCGGCTGCTGAGATTATCCAACAGAAGGCCGATACCAAAGCCGCAGAGACAGCTGCGCGTGAGGAGGCCGAGATAGCCCGCAAACAACAAGAAATGGCTGACAAAGCCGCTGAGAAGGCCGCTAACGAGCAAGCAAAATTGGCCGAGAAGGAGCGTATTGCCGCTCAGAAGGCCGTTCAGAAAGCAGAAGCGGAAAGAATACGGGCTGAAGAGAAACGACGCGCACAAGCCGAAAGAGAAGCTCAGAAGGCCAAAGAAAAATCACAAAAAGCCAAGGACAGACTGCTTGGCAATATTCTAGGTTCTGCTGGTAGTACGATTGGACGCAAGATTACCGATAAAATTTTTAAGGATATCTTTAAATAATGACGGTTATCTCTATAATTATCCCCGTTTTTAATGCGGAAAAATATCTAAAAAGGTGCGTAGACTCAGTGATTAAGTCCCTTCGAGATTCAAGTGGGGAGATTTTGCTAATCGATAACGATTCTTCTGATGATTCCCTGGCGCTTTGTCGGGAATACGCCAAGAAATACCCGAAAATAGTCTCTGTATTACAATGCCATACACCGGGGGCGGCGGCAGTGCGTAACTTCGGTGTTTCAAAAGCTAAAGGCGAATACGTCTGGTTTATCGACGCGGATGATTGGATTTCTGATGACGCAGTCACGAAGTTAGTAACTTCAGCCAACAAAACAGAGGCTGACATAGAAATGATGGGGGCGGAGAGAGTTTATCCCGACGGGCACCGTGATTATCTCTCCCCCGTTTCGCCGGATGAACCAGATTACAAAAGCCGGTTTGTGCGATATGGAATGGGGCCGTGGCAAGTTATGGTACGACGTAAGTGGTGGCTAGATAATGGATTTGCTTTTAAAGAGGGGTTTATCCACGAGGATATGGAGATGATGTCGGCGTTGATTCTCTACACGGATAAACTTGCCTCGGTGAATGAGCCGTTGTATTTCTATAGTCAAAATGATGAATCGGTGTTACATCAAAAGAAGTTTAATTCGCATATCTTTGATATTTTTCCAGCGCTCGAGGGATTATATCAGAGATTTACCGAGGCGGGTGCCGAACAGAAGTATCATGATGAATTGGAGTGGTTTTTTATCTGGAATCTATTGATTGATTCGGCGAAAGATTTTGGGCAATTCCCCGAGGGCCATCCTGGCTTCCAGCGCTCGCGCGAGATGCTTAAAAAATACTTCCCAGAGTGGCGCAAAAATCGGTTCCTGCGTGAAAAGCCGTTGAAGCTACAGATAAGGGTAAGATTAAATTACAAAAAATAGTAGCAACAGGCAAAACTCATTTTACTTGCTTTACGCCTCTCGCGATTATAGCTATTTCTTGGATTTTTCTTCTTTTTCGAGCTCACGGAAGGCGACTTTGCCAATTTTAGTGGTGGGTAGCTTGTCGCGGAATTCATAGGCAGCAGGGAGAGCATAGATTGGAACGTTGCGCTCTAAGAGTTCCCTGATTTCGCGCTCTAAGCGCTTCCCTGGTTTGTAACCTGGCTTCAGGACGATAAAGGCTTTTGGTACTTGTCCTTTGTAGTGGTGGTCGATACCAATAACCGTAGAGGTAAGAACGGCTTCGTGAGAGTTAATAATAGATTCAAGATGGGTTGGGTAGATGTTGTAGCCAGAGGAAATAATGATACGCTTGAGGCGCTGGGCGAAGTAGATGAGACCATCTTCACCAAGGTACCCAATGTCACCAGTGTGAAGCCAAAGTTTGCCATCATCATGTAGGCGGATAGCCTGAGCGGTTTCAGCGTCGTCACCGAGATACCCCATCATCACAAGCGGACCAGAGATACAGATTTCACCCTCTTCGCCAACTGGGAGCTCCTTAAAGGTGTCGTTTTTGATGATTTTGAAGTCCATATCTGGAAGTGGCACACCGATGATACCATCAGCAAAGGTATTCTCTGGCGAAAGACAGACGGCACCAGAACCTTCAGTGAGGCCATAGCCGACACGAATTTTGGCGGATGAACCGTGGGCTTTGAGAAATTCATTTACCTTGTCGCGCAGGGTCTGATTGAGAGCATCGCCGCCACAAATTACAGCGGTAACAGATTTCAAATCATCTGATTTTAGTTTGGTGTTGGCGAGGGCTTCGAACAGGGTTGGTACGCCAACGATGAAGTTGGGTTCGTTTTTTCTGATAATATCGGCAAATTGTTTGTGTGAGAAGGCTGGGATTAAGATACAGCCCATACCACGACAGAGGGGGGTATGAATACAGACGCCTAGGCCAAAACAGT
>JAUMXR010000008.1:17338-30264 GCA_030528995.1 Candidatus Saccharimonadota bacterium
GCACCAGGCTCCACTTGGCGAATCATCATAGCATCACAGATGGATTCAACATTTATATTGCGGTTTGACAGCATGACGGCTTTCGGAGCACCAGTGGTACCACCAGAGTACATAATAACGGCTAAATCATCACCACCACGTTCTTCGTGATAATTCCCCTGATAGAAGTAGGAGTTGGCGATAAAATCCTCCCAGAGCACTACCCTGTTGTCATTGATGGGCAAACGTACTTTTTTGACATGGAGAGTGTTGTAGAGTTTTTTCTTGAGAAAGCCAAGCCCATCGGAAGGACGAACCACGATGATGCGTTCTAGACCAGCGGTATCGCGCAGTTTGTAAATCTTATCAAAAACCGCGTCGATTACAAGAACGTATTTAGACTCAGCAACCTTGATGTAATACTCTAATTCCTTCTCTGATGATAAGGGGTGGACCATGTTACAAATAGCACCAACCATATTAACGGCATAGACCATAACGATTCCCTCTGGAGTGTTGGGCATACAAATGGTGACGCGATCGCCTTCTTTGACGCCATAATTCTTGAGGGCGCGAGCGGTTTTTTCGATTTTGCGAACAAAATTCTTATAAGTGACCTTGTGGCCGTAGTAGATGTAAGCAGTATTGTCGGGCCATTTCTCGGCGGACTGCATAATCATGTCCACCATTGAACAGTCTGGATACTCAATATGTGATTCAATGCCGTCTTCTTTGTAGTATTTCGTCCAGGGACGCATACTAGACGCTTGCTTATGATTTTTCACTAAATAACTCCTTTAGCATTTGTTAGATTATATCATAAGCAAGACGTTTTGTGAACATGGACATAATAAAAGTTATTATGCAGCAGCGGAGACACCGCTGTCGTCGTAATATTTCAGAAAGTTTTTGAAATTGGAACCTCCGTGCCTCCATGTACCTTCTGAATCTGGGATGGCATTCAAAATAGTACGAGTAAGTTCTTGTCCTTCCGGACTCAAACTTTCCCAATAATCCAGGAACTCCCCGTCTGAATGTGCGTCGTTTCGGAAGAATTCTTCTATTCTTTCTTTGCCGCCGAGTATATCGCTAGCACTATCTAAGGCTTCATCGTAATCATTTTCAGCTTTTTTGATGCGGTCCATGATTTCTTCCTCACTTGGGCCTTCAGGAGAAGTAGGCGAGGGTGTCGGCTCTTCGTCGGATTCCGTTGTTGTCTTTGGCTCATCTTCTGTGGACTCTGGTTCCGTTGGCTTCTCTGGCTCATCTTCCGATGTAGCTTCTGGCACAGGGATAGGATTGACGGGACCCTCGGAGCGCGTACGCCTGTTTCTACCGCCCATTATTCCGCCAATACCCGCTGGGATTATAGCCTCAAGACCACGAGCGATAAAGTTCCTGAATTGGTCTGGTATGATACTAGTAACCATGTTACTGACAGTGTTGTAAATTGGTTGCCCAGCTATCTTGATTGCAGGAATAAGGCCGTTTTTGGCCCATTCCTGGACAACTTCCTTAATATATGCTTGCGCGGTGGCTGGCCAATTTGCTATTGGTCCGTCATAGGTATGAGCAACCGCACCAACTGACCCGTTAAAGCCCGGTGCTATACCATTACTACCTGGAACCAACCCGTATTTAGCATCAAGACCCCAAGCTATCTGGACAGCCAAGTCTCTATTGCTTGGGTCGCCCCCAAGTTGAGCAAAGGTTTCATACATACCATGATCATGTGGAATATCCACCTTAGAGATGTCTACGTTATATTGATCTGGAGTGTAACCAACAACTTGGCTACTAGTCTGGGTAGTTTGAACGGTTTTATTGAAATGAAAGCCACTCATTATTGTGGCCAGCGCCCCACTGATAATTGCGGGTTTGATTGTCCCCACATTGGTCCTTCTATCCGAAAGATTCGCCTCGTTATATTCACTCATGACCCAGGCAGCAAGGTTCTTTACGTCTGGGCTTTCTCCGTTCGTCTGCAATATGTCAATGTTCTTAAAGAGTTCCTCTAGTCTTTGCCGGTCCCTTTCGCCGAAACCGCGAATATTACTATTTCGAGAATCTTGCCTAGACATAAGGAGTGCGCTACCGAAGCCTTTAGCTGCGCCGGCAAGAGCACCACCAGCCGTGAGGCTGAAAGCTAAAGTTGCCGCGCCAGTCGCAAGGCCTATACCAGTTACGGCTAGCCCTGCTATTCCGGCCCCGATTAAGACAGCCTTTAAAGCCTTATTATTAATAATATTGTGTACAACTTTTCTACAGAAGGAACCATTATCGAGAGCATCAATAGTTGCATTTTCTAAATCAATTTGAGTTTTTATAAAATCGTCAATAAAGCCTGCGGTAACCTCGGTTTTAACCTTACTCATTAATTCACCGTATTCTTTTTTGATGGCCTCGTTGGCTTCATTGATTAGGCGTTGTTTTTCGGCGTCAATTTCTGCCTGCGACTTCTTAGGATGTTCCAAATCGCCACCCGCAAATTCGACGAGTTGATCTCTTATCGTTTTGATTCTCGACTCGAGACTATTGTTGATTTCGTTCATTGCGTTATTGGTAAGGTCATTGTGATTTCGTTTTGCTTTGAGTCTGAGATACTCATCAAGTAATTCGGAAAATTGCCCTCGGGCTTTTTCAAAGTCTGCTTTGTTTTCTTTCCCTACGAATAAGCGACGGTTTTTCGCATATAATTCAGCTAAGTTTGGTAATAATTTATTAATTTGCCCTTCGAGCTGCTCCAGTCTTTGCAAGTCTGCTTTTTCTAGAGCTTCATTTACTTTTTTCAGCTCAATGTCGCCGATATCAACTTTCTCAGATTTGACATCATCACCTTCTTTGGAGTCTTCGCCGGTTGCTTTAGGATCTTTGCCTGGCTTGTCACTGCGATCCCCCATGGCTCCATCACCCTTTGCCTTCTCAAGACTCTTAATGTATTCGTCGTGAAGCTGACGTCTGGCCGCTTCCATAGCCGCTTTCTCATCTATCAGTCCGTCATTTTCGGCCAATATCCGAGCTGCCAATTCACGCTCTTTGGCTAAAAAGTCTCTAGTTAAATCAGCGACGGCTTCTGGGTGCTTACGATACCAATCTTCATCATATTCGGCGCCAACATACATAATGTCGGTCAGTTCGCTTAGGTGATTTTTGTACCAATGTACCATTTTAGCCCAGCTTCTGCCATTGACCCATTTAGCCTTATCTTCCGCTTCGGCCACCGCGGCCGCCTCAGCCTTCGCGGCATCTTCAGCATCGAGATAGCCTTTACTTATGGCGCTATATTCTTCATGCATTTTTTCGCGCATAGATTCGTTATATTTTCTGGCATAATCCGAAAGACTATCCCATCCACTTTCCGGTTTCTTTTCTGGTGTTTTAGGCGCGCCTTCTGGCCAATCTGAAGCAATTGGTCCATCATCATATGTTCCATCGGCGCCATCGCCCCAGCTGGGACCACTTGATTCTCTGTCCATTTTAAGCTCCTATAACCTCTGCTTTGTGCAGTAAAATATCATTCTTGATGTCGGCAAGAATATTGGCAACCATATCTTGAAAATCTGGTATTTTCGCCATTAACCAATCGCGAGCTTGTTGCTCGTCTGTGATTTTGCCGAATTCTTCAGCTTCCGCATCAGTCAGCCTGTCTGACAAGGCCGTGACTAAGCGCTGTTCGGCAAGGGTTTCAATACCTGCTATAAGTTGGTTTTTGGTTTCCTCGGATGCATCCGCTATTCCGATGGCGGTTAAGAATTCTTGATTGTCTGCTATGCCGAACATAGTTTCTCCTTTGTTAAATTGTTATTGTATGACATTTATGCTTATATGCTAGCACTTCGCTTATGGTTTGTCAATAAAAAACAGCCCTAGGATTAGGGCTATTTTATTGGTTTTGGCTTATTTTTTTGCGATTGAAAGTGAAATCTTGCGACCTTCTTTATCGATGTCTAGAACCTTGAAGCTCTTGCGCTCATTTAGAGTGAAGATTTTCTCTGGATCGACATCGGAACCTTCGCCAAGCTCGGAAACATGGACCAATGCTTCAACGGCTGGGCTGATTTGAACAAATGCACCAAATGGAGTGATACGGGTTACCGTACCTTCAACCTTGGAACCTTTCTTTAGGCCTTCGACTTCGGAAAGCCAAGGGTCTTCAACGAGTTGCTTCATCGAAAGCGAGAGGCGTTCCTTGTCGATAGCAATAATCTTTGCTTCGATCTGATCGCCAACCTTGACATAGTCAGATGGATTGCTGACGCGCTCCCAAGAAATCTCGGAAATATGTACGAGGCCTTCGATACCTTCAACGTTAACGAATACGCCGAAGTCAACTACGCCAGTAACTACGCCTTTGACGGTGTCGCCAACCTTAAGTTCGGCAAAACGAGCCGCCAAGCCATCTTTGATAGCTTCCTTCTCGGAGAAAATAAGCTTGTTTTCCTTCTTGCTAGCATCTAGGATGCGAGCCTTGATGGTCTTGCCAACCAATGAGTTGAGACGCTGTAAAATTTCATCTTTGTCCGATGAACCAACGCGTGGATAATGCTCGGCCGAAAGTTGTGACACAGGCAAAAATCCTCTGATACCTTCGTATTCAACCAATAAGCCACCGCGGTTAGCATCAAACGGTACGATTTCGACAGTTTCGCCACCTTCGAGTTTGGACAAAATTTCATCCCAGCCTTTATCTTTGACGGCTTTACGCATAGATAGTAAGACGTAACCATCGTCCATTTCTGCTTCAATAACAGAAGCCGTAACCTCGTCGCCTTCTTTGAGATTCTTCGCAAAGGAAGCCTCTCGACGCGGAACTAGACCTACGCCCTGAGCGCCTAGGTCAATTAGTATTTCGTGTTTCTTAACAGATAAAACTGTACCACTAACAGTATCACCTGCCACTACTTTTTTGAACGAATCTTCGCTATCTTTTAGAAGATCATCCATTGTAATTTTTTTGGCATTTGCCATGATTAATATTATTCCTTCCCTTTTAGTGCCCTTAAGAGCTCTAAAAACTGTTGACTATTATATCAAAAAACTATGATATAATCAAGGCATGTATTTAGCTATCGACATTGGAGGTACTAAGACTTTAATTGCGCTTTTTTCGAAGCGCGGGAGAGTGCTTAGAAGAATTAAATTTAAAACCGCTCAGGGTTCTAAGACTTTTATAGCAAATTTAGTTGAGGCGTTGGAACGTTTTCATAGATATAAAATCAAACAAATCATCGTTGCCATCCCTGGAACTGTACAAAAAAATTATTCAGTTCATTTTGGTAATCGGAATTGGGACGATATTGACCTTATGGGTCTTATAAAAAAGTTATTCAGTTGTCCGATTCGGTTTGAAAATGATGCTAGCCTGGCGACACTTTTTGAAGGTTATAGATTGTCCGGAAAGACGGTATTCTTGACTTTTTCGACTGGTATCGGCGGCGGAATAACCGAGAAGAATCAGATTTTACCAGAGTCGAGTAGCTTTGAACCTGGGCACTGGAAATATGTCTATAACGGCAAAGAGTTAGAGTGGGAAGATATTGCGGCGGCGAGCGCTCTCGAGAAGTATTATCATGTTGATTATGCCACAAACTTGCGGAAAAAAGCTGAGCTACAAGAGGTTGCGAAAAGAGTCTATCTGGGTTTACCCGATATAGTGAAAAAATACCACCCTGATACGATTATTCTGGGCGGACCACTTGGGAAAATTTTTAGAGCTTACGTGAAATATTTGCCTAAAGATTTGGGGGTCAAATTACGACGCCCGAAACGCCCCAACGAATCGGTGATATATGGCTGTTATTTACTCGCAAAACAGGAAGAAAGGAAGTAATTCCCTTTTGAAAAGCGAACTGCTAGAATTACTCAGGAAGGATTATCCTCAGTTTAGGTTTGTGAATGGAGCGAAGTATGCGTTCAGGCCGCCTCGCACTATTGTAGTTGGACCTGATACGAATAATACGGAAATGTTACTGCTTCACGAATTATCTCATGCCCTGTGTGGGCACAAAACATATGGTACGGATGTTCAACGCCTAAAAATGGAGGCTGAGGCTTGGGCTAAAGCTGAAGAACTGGCGGCAAAATATGATGTTTCTTTTGACGAGGATGCAAAAGAGGAAGAAATGGATACGTACAGGGATTGGTTGCACCAAAAATCGCGTTGCCCAGTTTGCGGACTAACGCGATTTCAGACACCGGACCGGATTTACCATTGTCCAAGATGTGAATATTTTACTTAGGCAGCTTTCTTAGCTGGGCCACGACGTGAAATACGACCGCCTTTAGCACCAGCGATGCGAGCTAACGCAGGGTTAGCAGCGAAACCACCAGTGTGACCATTTTGGCCACCTTTTTTGCCGATACGAGCATAGAATTCTTTGCCGTATTTGGCTTTGTTTGTAGCAGCAGCTTTCATGCCGCCAGCTTTGGTTCCAGACATCTAGAACTCCTATCTGCCCACCAAATTCTTAAATTAATAACACCACCCTTATAGAGTGTATATGCTTATTATAGCATAGTGCTTATTATTTGTCAATATGCTAATTCTAAAATATGTGTTGTAATATTTTTTTATTTCCCGAACACTTTTTGCCAAAGTTTTGCACAAATTGTGGAAAAAAGGTATTGACATTATGCGTCTTGTGATATACAATTGGGGTAGTTTTAAGTAGATTAAACTGCGAGGCTACTTAAAATCCATGTATGACCTTGGAACCGCCCCTAACACCGGGCGGTTCCCCTTTTTTTGGGTATTTTTCTATGTGGAGTGGTATAATTGAAGCATGATTAGGATAAAAGGTGTGAGTAAACTTTATGGCGATAAAAAGGCCCTAGATAACGTTACTTTTGAGGTGAAGGAGGGAGAGATTTTCGCCTTTATCGGGCATAATGGGGCTGGCAAAACCACTTTGATTAAGTCTATCTGTGGGATTTTGGATTTTGAGGAGGGGGACATATTTATTGGGGGCAAATCAATTAAAAAGGACCCGATAGAATGCAAGAAAATCATGGCTTATATCCCTGACGATCCGGAATTATACGAAGACATGAAGGCAATTTCTTATATTAATTTCGTGTGTGATATGTATGATGTGCCACTGGAGGTGAGAGAGCAAAATGTTAGGCGATATGCTAGCCTGTTTGGAATGGAGAAAGAATTAAATAATGTGATCAAATCATTCTCACATGGGATGAAGCAGAAGGTGGCATTAATAGCGGCCTTGTCACATGAGCCGAAGGTCTTGATTATGGATGAGCCGTTCGTGGGGCTAGATCCTAAAGCAATTTTTGATATGAAGGAAATAATGAGAGGGCTAGTGAAAGAAGGTGGGACGATTTTCTTCTCTACTCACATCCTAGACATGGCTGAGAAACTTTGCGATAGAGTGGCGATTGTGAAACAGGGGCAGATTGTAAAGGTGGGTGATATGAAGAAAATACGTGGCGATAAATCACTGGAAAAAGTGTTCCTAGAGCTTGAGGCAAAATAATGGGTAAGCTTGTTTCCCTTTTGAAGGCTACTATGTCGGAGGGGATGCAGCTTTTTAACTACCGTAATAACCGGGAACGTTCTGGGCGCGCAGTGCCGTTTTTGTTGGCTACACTTATGGGGGTAGGGATGCTATTTAGCGCTACAGTTTTGACTGCGGCGCTAAAAGAAGATGGTGAGGAAGCCGCAGTATTGTCTATGTATACGCTGGTAACGGTTATCGTCATTTTGATGGAGGGCATTTATAAGTCTAGCGATTTATTGTTCAACCCACGTGACAATGATACTCTGCTGGCAATGCCCATTAAGAAATCCACAATTGTGCTGGCGCGGATGCTCAAGTTTTATACGTTTGAGCTGCTATACTGCTTTATCTTCTTGTTGCCAGCGATAATAGCCTATGTGATTAACGTAGAGGTTAGCGCTTCCTTCTTCTTGGTAGCTTTAACGATGCTTTTGTTCGTGCCGATAATCCCGATTGCGATTTCGTGCGTTGTGGGGCTAATAATTTCCGCCATATCGTCCAAGTTTAATAAGCATCGAACCATATTACAGGTTATCCTGTCATTTATCGCTTTAGTGGTGTTTGCTATCTTTATCCTGAAGTTTAATACAATGTCGGGGGACAATGGGCGTTTCATGATTGCGATAAGCAACAAAATGACTGAATTCTATTACCCGGCTTCTACTTTCGTGGGGCTTGCTACGCATTTTGATTGGGGTCAATACTTATTATTCGTTGCGATAAATCTTGCCGTGCTCGTGGCTACGGTTTATCTGATTAGCAAGTTTTACTTTAGAATTGTGACTCGCATGAAAACGGTGAAACGTTTTGGTAATGTGGGGACGGATTATAAATTTGCAAAACATAGTCAGACTTTCGCGATTGTAAAGAAGGAGCTGACGAAGTATTTTAGTACACCGGTGTTGATGATGAATACGGCGATTGGACTGGTGATATTTTTGGTGGCAGTAATAGCCTTATGTTTCAAGTTTGACGACATCGTAGCGTCGCTTACGGCCTCTATTGAGGATTTCCCTCTGACTGGGGAGGAAGTTCATGCTTTTTTGCCTAGTGTTATTTTTATCTGCGTAGCTTTCGCTAGTCTTATGACGTTTATTACGGCGACGATGATTTCACTAGAAGGTAAGGCGTTTAACCTCTTAAAATCTATGCCAATCAGTGGCAAGAAAGTCATCATGGCTAAAGTGCTGGCAGCGATGCTACTAATTGTGCCGGTAACCGCCGTAGGCTGCCTGATAGCGTTTGTGAGGTTCCAATTTGGCCTATTAGAGATGGTATTAGTGCTAGTGGCGACGGTAGCGATGCCTTTAGTGACGGAGCTCATCGGTATACTCATTAACCTAAAATACGCGCGCTTTGATGCCGAGAATGATGCCGTGGTAGTGAAACAGAGCGCAGGAGTGATGGTAGCGACCTTTTTGGGACTAGGGATGACACTTGTGACCGTTTCCCTGACAATCGGTACGGTGCTGATGGCTGGACAAATCGTAGGGCTCATGATTATGGATGCGGTATTCGTGATTGTGGCGCTATTCCTCTATTTCTTTGTGGCGATGAGGGGTGAAGAAAAGTATCTAAAATTGACGGCGTAAAAAGCCGCTTTGAAAGCGGTGTTAGGTGGTGGGGGCGAATTGTTCAGGTATTAACAATCTATAGGGATATTTTTTAATATTGTGCCATAAAAACGTAAGCATTGTTGACAAAAATAAGTATGTATGATATAATATAATTTAACACTGAGAAGGTGGGCACATTGACAATTTTAAGAAAGAAATCTTTCGATTCTCGATTTTTTGCCCTTAATCTCCTTTCTCATTTTAGGCTACGCCTGAAATTTCACATAGATTTTATAATAATGATTAGATTAAATTCAGCATTTGAATATTTCGGAGGTGGAAAATGAATTCAGAACGAATCAAGAATATTGCGGAACATATCACGGAACGATGGCCGCAAGAATATAACACCGCAGAACGCATTGGCAAACTTGCAGATGTATTGGTTGACTTACGAAAACTTGAAATTGAAGTAACCAATCTACTGTGCGTTTTAATTGACGATTTAGGGGTCGGAAATCTGCCAGAAGATAGGCCGATTGAGACACTTGGTCTGTCAACCAAAACATTCAATCGAATAGTCGGGAACTATGGGCGAAATAGAGAGAATTCCCCATTCCAAACTATCCGAGATATCCTTAATGTGCCTGAGCACGAATGGCATAAAATCATTGGCGCTGGTAGTAAGGCTACTGCGAAAGAGATTGAGGATAAAATACACAAAGCTGGTTTTACCGATTTTAAAATTAGCCTGGACAAGGGGTATAAGGCTAAATAGTTAACCAAGTTTTGTTCTTTCTTAAAAGTAATCGCTATTATTTAGTGCCAGAAAAGTCCTCGACAACCAGTCGGGGCTTTTTGTTTGTTTGTAGTAAACCAAATTGTCTAGGATATTAACAGAAATCTATTACCAAAAAATCGGCCAAAATGCCGAGTTAGATAAAATCTGGTGGGGATATGTGGACTTGAACCACAGACCTCGTCATTATCAGTGACGCGCTCTAACCAGCTGAGCTATATCCCCGTTTTGGTAAGGTTATGGTCGACTTTTACTGGCGTAAAAGTCGTCCATTGGAGCGTCGCTTCGGAAAAGAAAGTAAACTTTCTTTTCGTAGTTTCCTCATTACTTAAAATATGTGCAAGCACCTATTTTAAGTAATTCGTCACCTACTTGAAAAGTGAACAAGTTCACTTTTCCCTCAGCTCCTACCATGGTGGAGTAACAGGGACTCAAACCCTGGACCTCTGCCTTGCAAAGGCAGCGCTCTAATCAACTGAGCTATTACCCCATAACTATATTTTACCAAATAATTTGATATTTATCAAGCTCAAGCGAAGAGATTCTGACGGGTCCATTCGTACATAGCGATTGCGGCGGCAGCGCCGACATTAACAGACCGAGTGGAGCCGAAGGACTCTATGAAACGGACATCTTGGGCTTTGTCTAATAATTCTTGCGTGATACCACTGTTTTCAGAGCCGAAGACGAGCGTGGTGTTAGG
This sequence comes from Candidatus Saccharimonadota bacterium, assembly GCA_030528995.1. Taxonomy (GTDB): domain Bacteria; phylum Patescibacteriota; class Saccharimonadia; order Saccharimonadales; family Saccharimonadaceae; genus Nanosyncoccus. The sequence continues at coordinate 27,890 of JAUMXR010000008.1, forward strand.
AGTAAAATGCTTGGAGTGTAATTCCTTGGCACGAGGGGTATTGTTTTCGATAGCGACTATTTCCCTGCCCTCTTGAGTCTCGAGAAAGGATTCGATGGTGGGGTGGTGAATGATTTCGAGATACTTATCAGTACACATCGCGCCACGACGATTGTATTTCTTGCGCCCAATAATATGAACTTTGCTAACATTAAAAGAGTTAGCGGTGCGGACAATCGAACCAATATTAAAATCGTGTTCAACATTCTCGATGGCTATTTCGAGCGAACTTCGCGTTTTCGCAAGTTTCAAAATAACTTGTTCATTAGTCATGCCTTTATATTCATCAACGAGATTTCTGGGGTCATCCATGCGTATATTATACCATAATAGAGGTAAAAGACCCACCAGATGAATGGTGGGTCTTGTTGTCAAAACGAAAGGCGGAGACTAATTGGTACTTCGCGACCGGGGAGAGAGATCTTGAGTTCGATAACAGTTTCTCCCTTGTTCGATGCAGCCTGTTCAGACAAATCAACAACTTCGACATCAGTAGTCTGCGATGCTGGAGGGGTCTCGGCTTCCGATTCTTCCGCTTGGAGAGGTTCTACCTCCGATTCGTCGCCTGAAGCCATAGAAGGCTCTTCATGAGATACTTCGGGAGTATCCTCGTTTGAGCCCGCCGCAATCTCCTGAGGGATTTCAGGCACGTCCTCATTCGATGTTGGAGTGGGCTCCTGGGGCACCTCGGGTGCATCTTCGCTTGGCGCCACGGTAGACTCCTGAGATGTTTCAGATACGTCCTCGATTGGCGCCACGGCGTTTTCCCCAGGTGATGCTTCGGTGGTGCTCACTCCTTCGATCTCAAACGGTGGCTTTTCATCACCGTATAACAGTTTAACCCATTCTTCCTTCTTACCGATCGTCTTATACACCGTGTAATATGACGGCATATCAGAGTCGTTATTGAAATCAATTGAGGTCGGTAGCTTCTTGTTCTCTTCGCAGAACTTCTTGATGGCTTCTAAGATTTTTTCTTTATCCCATTTCTTTCCCATTGCTTCCTCCTGTTCTATCGTAATTGTTTGCCATGCTTCCTTGGCCCAGTCCGAAAAACGACCGCCAAAAGCAATCGCATAGCTGTTTAAATCGACAAATTTTGGGTCGGCCCGTGCCTCGCTAGGAGTAAGCATGTGGCCGACTTCTGCGGTTTTTTCGATTAGCAGATTCCATAGCTCGCTATATGGATATGCAGATTCGATACCGTCACTACCGTCATTCAGTGGGAAAAATGCCACTAGCTTACTCCTCCTTTCGTTCAGTTTATTAAGGTTCATCGCGCATCTGTAATTATTGCCGACCTGTAGTGCCAATATCATAACATAGAGGAGCGCTCAATGCAAAGATAAGCTTTATCGGTTATTCTAAATGGTGATATAATGTCTATAAATAAGGAGGAATAGATGGGATTTGATGAATATCAGAAAAAAGGTGCTAAATACGATTTGACAAAGGTTTCGTCGGACTTGAAAGACCCTGGTTTTATCGAGAAAGTATTGGGGTTGGTCGGTGAGGCTGGCGAAACGGCTGATAAGATTAAAAAATTGATACGCGACAAAAACGGAACGGCATCAAATAAGGACAAAGAATCAATTATAAAGGAGCTAGGCGATACGCTATGGTATATAGCAGCGGTTTCAAGATACTTGGGTGTTCCCTTGTCTGAGGTGGCCAGCGGAAATATTGAAAAGCTGGAGAGTAGATGGCAAAGAAACAAGCTCCATGGTGAAGGAGACGAACGTTAATGGAAAAGCCACCCCTTAGGGTGGCTTTTTACGAAAGGAGGTATGACTAGGGCTGCATCACGAATTCGATGAATCCGATGCGGCTTTTGGTGTCATAAAAGGCTTTGAAACGATAGACCTTATAGAGAACCTCTTCGTCATGGCGCCTAATACAAAGATCTGCTTCGCAGGTTCCCTCCAGATTGAAGGAGTGCCCCAAACAGCAATCGTGTTCGATGCTGGATAGCCTGATATTTTTGATTTTCATGGGTACCCAAGCTAAACCGGACCTGGAGTCCGTCAAATAGATTAATGCTATCCCGAAATCAAGAGCAATATGGCTACCTTCGTCGTAAGCATATTTAAATGCATCGATTAATGCGTCTCTATTCGGTCCGCTCTTGATGTCGAAATTCTTTGTGATTTCAGTACTCATACGAGCACCTCCTTTCTTAATGTACAACCCAATGCATACGCAAAGGGTCAAACTAGATCGCCGATTGGATCTATCCATATTATAACATTCTATGTTGGGTGTTACAAACTAGTGAACCAGAGCTGTTATGATTTAAGCTCTTAATCATAACCGTAACCGACCTTGCTACCTGCGAC
>JAUMXR010000009.1 GCA_030528995.1 Candidatus Saccharimonadota bacterium
GAGAGAAGGACATCAACTGTGATATAATAGAGATATGAAATTATCGGAAGAATTAATATATAGGGGGTTTAAAGCGGAGACGACGATTGAAAATCCGGAGGATTTAGACAATCGTGAGTCGAAAAAGTTTTATTGGGGGGCGGATCCGTCGGCGGACTCTTTGACGATTGGAAATTTAGCGGCTATCATGATGTGTGCTTGCTTCGTGCGACATGGGTATCAGCCGTATCTTTTGGTGGGTGGTGCAACGGGCCAGATTGGTGACCCGAAGGAGAATGGTGAGCGGGAGCTCAAGTCGTTAGATGAGGTAGAACACAATAAAAAATGTATCAAAGGTCAAGTCGAAAAAGTGATTAGCAATACCACTTCTCGACTCGTACCTTCGCGCCCGTCGTCACGGGGCTCCGGTACTCAATCCGCTCCCGTTGTCGCGGACGGTTTCGAAGCGGCATTGCCCAATCACTCTGATTTAACCTTGGTTGATAATTATGACTGGTTTAAGGATATGAAATACTTGGACTTTTTGCGTGAAGTAGGGAAGGCTTTCTCGATGACACAGCTTCTGGATAGGCAATTTGTGCAGAATCGGATTGGTGATGGGGGTTCGGGGATTTCGTATGCGGAATTTTCGTACACATTGATTCAGGGATATGATTTCTTGCATTTGTACCGTGAACATGGGGTGGCGTTGCAACTTTGTGGGGCCGATCAGTATGGGAACTGTACCTCAGGTATCCATTTAATTAAGCGGCTCGAGAATGGTACAGCGGATGTATGGTCTACTCCTCTAATAATCGATCCGGTAACTGGTAGAAAATTCGGCAAGAGTGAAGGAAATGCGATTTGGTTGGCATCTTCGGATAATGGTGGCGGTAATTACACTTCGGTGTTTGATTTTTACCAGTTCTGGCTGAATCAACCGGATGAGAGCGTAGAATATTTGATAAAGATTTATACTTTATTGGAAAAAGAAGAAATTGAAGAAATCCTGGCGAAACACCGTGAGCACCCAGAAGAGAGATTGGCACAGAAAGCGTTGGCGCGTGGTGCGACTGAAGTTGTGCACGGTAAAGAAGCGGCGGACGCGATTGAAAACCTGACGGCTATGTTATTTGCTAAAGATACGGACTTTAGTGAGTTTACGGAAGATGAAATTTTGGAATTTGCGAAGTATTTGCCGACTGAGAAGAAGGGTGTGTCTTTATTGGATGCGTTAGTTAATAATGGTTTAGCAGAGTCAAAGAAGAAAGCGCGCGAGTTCATTGCACAGGGTGCAATTACGATTAACGGTGAGAAGGTGAAGGAAGATATTGTAGTAAATCAGACCGCGATAATTAAAAAGGGCAAAAACAAGTTTTTGATTATAAAATGAAATATCTAGCAGTGCTTGGGCGTCAGCCGGAAATTTCGATTGCGGAATTAGAGATGTCTGATTTTTGTACCGATATAGATAGATTGGGTGGGACGCAAAAGTTGGCAGCAAAGTTGGAACAGGCACCGTTGGAGTTTTTATCGCAGTTACCGGAAGGGAAGTTGACGATTGGGGTGAGTGATTATTCTGAAAAAGCTTCGCGAAAAACGGCTAGCCAGGAAGCGTTGAGATTAAAGAAGATTTTGGTGCGGCACGGACGTTCGGTAAGAGTGGTAGAGAATAAAGAGGCGGTACTTTCGACGGCGACTTCGCTTCACAATGGCTTGTCTGGCAAAAATGAGCGAAAAGTCGAACTAATCAAAGTTGAGGACGAATGGTATAGAGTAATTGGCGTACAGGATATTGAAGCGTATGCTAAGCGGGATCAGGCGCGGCCGGCGCGAGATGCGAAAGTTGGGATGTTGCCGCCAAAGTTGGCACAGATTTTGATTAATCTATGTGGACCGCTAGAATCTGGTGCTGTGGTGTTAGATCCGTTTTGTGGAACTGGTGTGGTTTTACAAGAAGCGCTCTTGATGGGTTACCGAGCATACGGCACTGACATTAGCGAAAGAATGGTTGAATATAGTGAAAAGAATCTAGAATGGTTTTGTGCTAATTCAAAAGGGTTCTTTCCGGGGACGGGTCCCTCGCGCCCGTCGTCACGGGGCTCGGGCCCTTCATCCTCGGTCGTAACCTCCGGACACCCCGGAAAAAACCTTTTTGAATTAGCGCAAGGCGATGCGACTTCTTTTCAATGGGCTCAACCGATTGACGCAGTGGCATGTGAAGGGTATTTAGGGAGGCCGTTTTCACGGATACCGTCCGAGATGGCTTTGAAAGAGCAGGAACAGGAATGCGGCGATATTATTAAGGGGTTTTTGAAGAATTTGGCTGGGCAGATTAAGAAAGATACTCCGGTAGTAATTGCGGCGCCAGCTTGGTTAAGAGAGAGCGGTCAATATAAAAGATTAGATATACTTGACGATATTTCTGATATGGGGTATAATGTTAATAATAAAACGCGAGAGGGGCTTCTTTATCGGCGCGCCGGTCAAGTTGTCGCGCGAGATATATTAATTTTAAGGAAAAAGTAAATGTCACACGTAAAAGCTGGCGGTACCGCCAAAAACGTTCACAATAATGCTGGTCAGCGCCTTGGCGTGAAGCGTTTTGGTGGACAAAAAGTCAAGAACGGCGAAGTTTTGGTTCGCCAAACCGGTGCTACTAAGATTGCTGGACCAGGTACTTATATGTCGCGTAATTTTACGATTCACGCTGCTAAAGATGGTGTAGTAACTTTTGTGAAGACGAAAAAGACGCATTTCTCTGGTAAATCTTTACCTCGTGTGCGTGTAGAAGTCCGCTAAATGATAGCCCTTAGGGGCTATTTTTTGTGGTATAATTTGATTATGACTAAGAAGAAGCATAAGTGGTTTACTTTTCGCGGAATATTAATTGTGCTTACGGTGATTTTGGTGGGGTGGGTGGTTTACCAGAATTGGCCAGACATTTTAGAAACTTTGAAACATTTGCATGAAGCGAATGGCTTTGTATTGTTGTTGTTGATTCCGGAGCAATTGTTTATGTATTTTGCCTGTGGGCAGATTTTCTTTTCGTATCTTCGGCACAAGCATAATGTAAAAAAGTTTACAAATGGCGAGATATTGAGAATTTCGACGGAGTTGAATTTTGTGAATCACGCTATTCCGGCGGGTGGAGTTGGTGGGTTAGCCTTTTTAACTTATCGTTTGAAACCGTATGGAGTTACGGCTGGGCAGGCATCATTTTTGTATTTGTTCCGTTATGCTATTACGACAGTAGTAAACTATGCACAGGCTTTAATTGCAATTGGTGTGTTATTGTTACTAAACTGGATACCAAAGGAGGCAATGTGGGTAATACCAGTTTCGTTACTGATGAATCTTAGCGTGTTCTTTTTCTTGTGGTTTGTGATTTTTGTGGCAAGTAGTTCTAAGAGGATTGAATTTTTTGCACGGAATATGTCAAAGCTATTGAATGCACTAGTGAAAGTATTTACCTTTGGGCGTAAAAACCAATTAATGAAGTACGAAAAAATCAGCAATTATTTCCAGGATATTCATCAAAGTGTCAAAATCGCAAAAGAGAATAAGGGTTATCTAAAGGCGCCAATAATGTGGGGGTTAATCTATAGTTTCTTCGAGGTGGGGACATATTGGATTGTAGCGATTTCGCTTGGGAGGCCGGAGCTGTTGCCGTTTATTATGGTAGGCGAGGCGATTGGTTCAGTATTTGATGGGATTGTGCCATATGGTTTATATGAGCTAGGAATGGCCGGCGTGATGATTGCACTTGGTGTGGATTTCCCGACCGCTACTATAATTACAGTAATGACTAGGGTGATTACTTTACTGTTTACTATAGCTTCTGGTTCATATCCGTATTATGAAGCGATTCGGAGTAAAGATGCAAAATAATTTTACTCCAACAGAATTTATTGCCGTAGTGAATCAGACGCTAGAATACGCATATTCGGCGGTATTGGTGACGGGCGAGGTGGCGAGTTTTAAAGTTAATCAGGGGAAATGGGTATTTTTCGATATTAAAGATGAAGAATCAAGCATATCGTGTTTTATGTCGGTATGGAATTTGCGAGTGCCGCTTGAGGATGGGATGAAAGTGACGGTCAGAGGTGTACCTAAGTTAACTAAATGGGGTAAGTTTTCTTTGACGGTTGATGCGGTAAAACCGGTGGGTGAAGGTTCACTAAAAAAAGCATACGAAATGTTGAAGAAAAAACTGACTAGTGAAGGTCTATTTGCTGTCGATAAAAAGCGGCCGACACCAGAGGACTTGACTAAACTAGGCGTAATTTCTTCGACTGGTGCGGCAGGCTATGCAGATTTTATCAAAATTATCAATGCGAGGTGGGGCGGGATGAAAGTCCAGGTTGCGCATACGCAAGTACAAGGACTAGATGCGCCCGATCAAATTATACGCGCGTTGAAATATTTTAATGAAAAAAGTGAAGTACAAATGATTGCGATTTTGAGGGGTGGCGGAAGCGCGGACGATTTATCTTGCTTTAACGACGAGGCTTTAGTGAGGGAAATTGCGGCTTCGAGAATACCAGTCATAACTGGTATTGGGCATGAAGTAGACGAATCATTGAGTGACTTGGCAGCGGATGTAAGGGCGTCAACGCCGTCAAATGCGGCAGAGATGTTGACGAGAGACAGGGTGGCGGAGAGTGAAAAAATATCCCGTTCAATGCGTCGAGCTTGGCAGTCTGCAATACAAGCAATTGAACGGGCGGAGAGTGAGAATAATAGGAAGGTCAAGCAAATATGTGAGGGGATTAATAATAAGTATATTGAGCCGATGCTGAAACTGAATGAAGAAAAAATAACGAAATGTCTTGACATGATGAAAGATACGCTCAAGAAGTTAAATGATGCGTTGTCGCAAAAAATGAAGCTATTGGATGTCTTAAACCCAGAAAAAGTTTTAAGCCAAGGCTATGCGATTTTGGCTGGCAAGATTTCACCTGGTGAATTAATTCAGATTGAGACTTATAAAAACATTATAAAAGCAGAAGTAAAAACTGTAGAAGAGAGGAAAAATGAGTGAAGAAAAAATGAGTTTGAACCAGAAAATTGAAGCCTTGGACAAACAGGTCGAGTGGTTCTATTCGGATGAGTTTAAGTTGGAGGAAGCAACAGAGAAGTATAAGGCCGCGGTGGAACTGGCGAAAGATGTAAAGAATGATTTGGAAAATTTGAAAAATGAGATTGAGGTTTTGGCAGAAGATTTTAGCAAATAATATAATAATTATGGTATAATATAGTTATGGATAATGGACAGATGCCACCAGTACAAAATACAATTGATTCACCTGTTTCGCAGACTGCTTCTGGCAGGCCGATGATACAGCAGGTTCAGGCAGCGCCAGCTAAGAAGAAAGAAATTGTTGGGCTTATTAAAACAATAGTAATCATTGTGGTATCTTTGATTGCGGTAACATTTATTGGTTTGTTCATCTGGATGTTTACGCAATATAATGAAGCACGTTCGGACATTGATGGGCAGATTCTGGTGGCGACAGCAGCAGCGAGAGATGAGCAAGCTTCAAAGGATGAAGCGGAATTTCTGGAGCGAGAAAAGTATCCGTATAAGACCTTTTTGGGTCCCGTTGATTATGGAGAATTAAGTTTTGAGTATCCAAAAACGTGGAGTGTATATATATCAAGGGATGCCGCAAACGGTGGTGATTTTGAAGCATATTTCAATCCAGTCCAAATTGAACCAATTAGCAATACGACGGTAAATGCCTTAAGAGTGCAGGTCCTGGATGCGGATTTTGAAAGTGTTGTAAGTAGATATCAGGGAGCTCTTGAAAATAGAGAAAGGCCGTTAACTATGGGAACTATCTCGGTGAACGGTACGACTGCTAATTTGTATACTGGTATTATCCCCGGTACGGAATTAAGTGGAGCTATCCTGGTTTTGAAAATTCGTGATAAAACCGTGGTGATGAGAACGGATTCAACATTATTTAGGGCTGACTTTGATAAATTAATTGAAACAATCAAATTCAACGCTTAATCTTGTGCTATAATTTATAGTATGGATTTGGAGGTTGATGGAGTTTTGGTGGCGGCGCATGAGTTAAAAGCGCCACTTGCGGTGATGCGGCAGTTGGCTTTGGCTTTTGAGGGGGCCGGGTCTGAAGATGAACATATTCGGAGTGAGATGCTAAATGTGTCGGAACGTGCTATTCGGCAGGTTAATGATTTGACTAAGATTAGGCGATTAGAAGATGGCTTATTCGAAATGGAGCCAGTAGCGGTTCGCGAAGTGTGCGATGCAGTGACGCAGGAGCTAAGGCGTTTGTTTGAGTGCCAAAACCGTGAGCTAGAGGTCAATTATTCTAATCGAGCACGGCTTGTTACGGCGAATAGGGATTTACTTTATAGTGTGGTATATAATTTTTTGATAAACGCTATGCATTATGCAAAGAGTGGGTCGCGGGCCGAACTGGCGGTACAAGATTCAAAGGGTAAGGTTAAGGTAACGGTGCGGGATTATGGTCCATCTTTGCCGATAGACGTATGGCGAGAAATAAAAAAAGGTTGGGTGGAGAAGCCGTTATCCGTCGCGATGCGTTCGGGCTCTTCGGGGTTAGGATTATTTATTGCTTCGAAGTTCTCAAGATATATGAACGCAAAAGTAGGTGCAGTGCGACATCGTGATGGCACGAGCTTTTATGTCGAATTACTAGCATCGCAGCAGGCGAGGTTGTTCTGATGATCTTTGTGATTGATGATGATGAGATAATGGCTAGGTGTATTGCCAAGGCGGTGGGTGAGAGAGCCCATATTTTTACGAATGCGATAGAGGCGATGGGGGCAATTGCAGGTGGTGATATTCCGAGACTGATTTTTTTGGATGTGCTATTAGATGGGCCGGATGGTTTTACTTTTTTGAACGAAATGTGCTCGTATATGGATACAGCGCAAATACCGGTGGTGCTCGTTTCGTCACTCGATTTGAGACAAGAAGAGCTATCGGGATACGGCGTAGTGGGTGTTTTGCTAAAGGAAGAGATGAAGCCGGAGGATATAAAAAGATATGTCGAGCAATATACCTAATCATGATTTTAGGACTTCTGGATTCGTGTTGAGGCGAACGAACTATGGGGAAGCGGATAGGATTTTGAATCTAATAACGCCGATGGGAAAGATTTCGGCCATGGCTAAAGGCGTGCGGAAAGAAAAGTCTAAATTAGCTGGCGGAGTAGAGATGTTTACTCTGACGGACTTTAATATTCATCAAGGAAAAAGTGATCTGGCAGTGATTACTGGTGCGAAGATGGTAAAACATTATGGTGGTATTTTGAAGGATTTTACCAAGTTGGAATTAGCCGGAATGGTTTTGAAAAAGATTAATTTGGCAGCCGATAGCTCGGATAACCCGGAGTATTTTGAAATTTCTAAGCAGTGTTTAGCTGGACTTGATAAGGGAATTAATAACGGATTAGTAGAGGGGTGGTTTTTGATGAATTTGCTTAAGGCGATGGGAGAGGATATTAATTTGTATCGCGATATAGATGGGGAGCGACTAGATGCCGGGCGGCGCTATGATTGGTCGGTGGCGGATGAGGGTTTTTGTCGTAGAGATGGGGGACTATATGGTGCGGAAGAAATTAAAATGCTAAGATTGATGTATTCTACAGATTTGAATGTGGTATCAAGGGTCAAAATGGTAGATGAGGTTGTGAGCAAAGTTTTGCCACTCGTGAGAGTGTTTGCTAAGGCGTGAATCGGACAGGAATGTGGTGGGAATGTGGTATAATAGTATAGTAAAAATAAGGAGATATTATGGCAGACTTTAATAAAGTTTTGACGCCTGGCGATTATGAAAACGGCGAGCTAAATGTGGTGATTGAGATCCCGACTGGTTCGAACCATAAGATTGAATGGGATAGAGGGCACGCTTGCTTTATGCTCGACAGGGTTGAGCCAATGGCTTTTGCGAAGCCGTGTAACTATGGATTCATTCCTCAAACTTTGGATGAAGATGGCGACGAGCTCGACGTGTTGATGATTACCGACCAACCTCTGACGACTGGTATTTGGATGAAAGCCAAAATTCTTGGCGTAATGAAATTCGTGGACGGTGGTGAAGTTGATGATAAGGTTATTTGCGTACCGGCAGATGATCGTAATAATGGTGACGCATATAATTCACTGGAAGATTTGCCGGCGCAGACCTTGAAGCAAATCGAATTTCATTTTAATCATTATAAAGATTTAAAGAAGCCTGGTTCGACTGAGGTGAAGGCATTTGAAGGTTTGGATACTGCGAAAAAAGTAATTGCGGACTCAATTGAACGTTTCAAAGAAAAATATGGTAAGTAGATAAAAAAATACGGCGCTTCTAGGAGGCGTCGTATTTTTTTGTTGTTATTCGGTTACTGTTTCTTCTGATTCGGTCTCCTCCGATTTAATTTCTTCCAATTCGGTTTCCTCTAATTCGTTTTGAGCGCTTTCTTGTATGGATTCTATTTGCCTTTTGACATCGGATACTGTAACACCTTCGTAGTTAGTGGCCGGAATGGAGAGTATCATATATTTACCATCTAGATTAATGGCGTCGTAATACCGTTTGTAATTGTCGGTATAATAATCGTAAATGGTTTTAGCTTTGGTTGCATCGTCGTAAAAGTAATAGGTTTTGAGACCGGTGATTTCGTCGCTATTATATCGATAGACCGCATAGTATTTGGTCGGAATTGGCAAATCGTCTTCAACATATACTTCGTGGCCTTCCATCGGAATGACTAGTTTGGAAGCGTCGGATGCGAAATAATCATCATTTAAACCTACGAGGCCGCTATTTCGATTAGAAATCATTATAATTGCGAATACAATAATTGCAACAACTGCAATTACGGCAATGCATGAGCCAATAATGAGCCCTTGGTTTTTCTTGCTTTTTACTTTTTCGGCCATAATAATCTCCTATTATGGAGACATTTTAGCATAAGAGTTATAATTCTGCAATGGGAAGGCGGATTTGGTCGGTGGTGTCGCGGTCGCGAATGGTGACAGTGTCGTCTTCGAGCGTGTCGAAGTCGATGACTACGCACTTTGGAGTGCCGATTTCGTCTTGCTTGCGATAGCGTTTGCCGATATTGCCGGAGTCATCCCAAGTGACATTGCCGTACTTGGCACGAAGTTTGGCGTAAACCTCTTTGGCTTTTTCGACTAATTCTGGTTTATTCTTGAGAAGTGGGGAAACGCAGAATTTGTAGGGGGCGAGGTTTTCGGGAAGTTTAAGGACGATGCGTTTTTCTCCATTTATCTCGTCTTCGGTGTAGGCGATAGATAGTACAGCGAGGAAGAGACGTTCGACACCGATGGATGGTTCGATGACGTGTGGGATAAAGGCTTCGTTGGTTTTCTTGTCGCGATAGTCCATGGATTTACCAGAGGCTTGGGCGATGTTTTTAAGATCAAAATCGGTACGGTAAGCGAGGCCCATTAATTCTTCTTCACCGTTTGGATAATCAAACATAAAGTCGATAGTGCGTTTGGAATAATGGGCACGGTCTTCAGCTGGGACTTCGAGCTCGTGGATTTTGTTCCCCGGTAGACCGATGATATTTTCTAAGAATTCGTGTTGGAGAGAACGCATTTTTTCGAAGTTCTCCTCCCAGGTTTCGGGAGCTATAAAATATTCGACTTCCATCTGGGAGCATTCGCGGTCGCGTAGGATGAAATCGCGAGGGCTAATTTCGTTGCGGAAAGCTTTGCCTTGCTGAGCGAGACCGAAAGGTAAATCTGGATAGATGGTGTCTACGACGTTTTTGTAATTAGTAAAGATGCCTTGGGCGGTTTCGGGGCGAAGATAAGCGATGTTTTTGCTGGCGATTTCTTCGTCGTCATCGGGAAGGACGGCACCGACATGGGTTGAAAACATCATATTGAATTTGCGAATGGGACCCCAATTTTCTTTGCCACAGACGGGGCATTTAGTATGAGTGGCAAGAAACTCTTCAGTAGTGACGGATTCATTGATGCCATCAGCGATTTTGTCGGCACGAAAACGAGATTTACATTCTTTACATTCAACAAGAGGATCGGCGAAGGTGGCAGTGTGACCGGAGGCTTCCCAGGTTTTGGGGTTCATAAGGATGGCGGCATCAATACCATAGATATCTTCGCGATCTTCGACGAAGAATTTCCACCATTCTTGCATGATTTTTTGTTTGAGGGTGACGCCTAGCGGACCGAAATCCCAGGTACCGGCGAAACCACCATAAACATCGGAGCCGGGGAAAATGAAGCCACGACGTTTACATAAACTTACTATTTTTTCTAAACTATCCATATCTTGATTATAACTCTGAATGATAATTTTCTCAACGTTGAAACATGCGCCGCATAAAAATTACAACAGGTCGGGCGGATTCGTACCTGTATTTCAGTACAGGATACTCATCCGCGACTGTTGTAATTTTTATCGGGCAGTTTCAAAATGTTTCAAAAATCACCATTCAGAGTTATAGTCTATTCATTTGCCCAGAAGTCTTCTGGGTTGGAGACTACTTCGATGTTGAGTTCGGTGGTTTCGCCGGTTTGGAAGTTTTTGGCTTTGAGGGCTTTGGTCTCGACTTCTTCGGCGCCGATAACTACACCATTCTTGGCGAGTTTAGATGCGTAAGTCATTTTGTCGGCGAGTTTCTTGTTAGTAAAGACAACGGTGGCGCTGTGGCCTTTGGAACGGAGAGTTGCAGCAGTGCTGAGACTTTCGTCATATTCATGCTCAGAGACTGGGATGATGGCGTAATCAACGAGATCTTGGACGGAGGGATTTAATAATTTGGCTTCGTTCAAAACATAGAAGAGCCTGGTGAGGCCAATTGAACCGCCAACGCCAGGGAAGGGTTGGTCGGTGAAATGCTGGGTTAGGTTGTCGTAGCGGCCGCCGCCAGCAACGGAGCCGATGTTTTTGTGGTCGGGTAGGATGAATTCAAAGACGGTGCCGGTATAGTAATCTAGACCACGGACAATTTTCATATCGGCTTCGATTTGGTCGTGGAGGTTGATGGACTCTAGCAGATAGAGAACTTGGTCGAGTTCGTTTAGACCTTCGGTGAAAATGGCGTCGTCAATTTCGAGATTACCAAGTTCCTTAAGGACGAAAGAGCGTTCGCCGTGGAGATTGGTAAAGGCGATAATCTTGCGAGTGGTAGCTTTGTCTAAGCCGAGCTCTTCAAGGTCGAGGGTGGTTTTTTCGGGGGTGACTTTTTCGGCGTGGTCGATGATATTGAGGATTTGGGCAGCCTTGTCGGTCAACCCGAGGTAGCGCAAAAGACCGGTCAAGATTTTACGATTATTGATACGGGCAAGGACGGGCGTATCGATGTTGAAGGCTTTGAAAGTGGCGAGCAGAGTGGCGATAACTTCGGCGTCATAAGCAATGTCGAGTTGACCACGACCGATAATATCGATATCGCATTGGTAGAATTCACGGAAGCGACCCTTTTGGGCACGTTCGCCACGGAAGTTTGTGCCTATCTGGGAGACCTTAAAGGGGAATTGTAAATCACTTTGGTGCTCGACGACGTAGCGTGCTAGCGGGACGGTGTGGTCAAATCTGAGGGCTTGGTCGGCTGCCTCGACGGTGGTGTCACCGGTTTTGATAAGTTTGTAGATCTGTTTCTCAGTGTCACCTCCGGCTTTAGCTAGGAGAATTTCGGTGCGCTCAATGGAGGGAGTTTCGATCTCTTGGAATCCAAAAAGATGGTAGGTATCAGCGATGGTAGATTTTAGGTTGTTGAAAATGGCTTGTTCCTCGGGAAGAAGTTCCTGAGTGCCAGAGATTTTAGATGTATTGATTGCTTTCATAATAGTATTATAGCATGAATAGTTAGTGAGAGATGATTTCACTTCGCGAAATCCTCACTCACCTATCGTTGACTCGGAAAATTTGCTTCGCAAATTTCTTTGATATCCGTCATATATTAGAAAATAAACAAGTTTACTTTCTAATTTATTCCGGATATCAAAAAATTAGAGCTACGCTCTAATTTTCCTCGTCAACTTGGTGAGTCGGGAGGGGCTCGAACCCTCGACACCGGGCTTAAAAGGCCCGTGCTCTAACCTGCTGAGCTACCGACCCAAATTTTTAATGGTGGGCGATACAGGAGTCGAACCTGTGACCTCGTCTACGTCAAAGACGCGCTCTAGCCAACTGAGCTAACCGCCCCCTTTGCGTGTATCTATTATACCACAAAACTGAGAATTTTTCAGAAAAATCTAAAATTATGATATAATAGTTAGGCTGAAACAGTCTTTTATAGAGATAAAAACGACGTAAACATACAGCGGGTAAGTTAAATTAAAAAAGGATGGAGAAGATTTTTGTGGAAAATAACAAAGCTTTAGGAACTGAAAAAATCGGCAAGTTAATACGTAGATTTGCGGTGCCGTGTATTATTTCGTTACTAATTAATGCGCTATATAATATTGTTGACCAGGTTTTTATTGGGAATTCACGACTCGGGTTTCTGGGTAATGCGGCGACTTCGATTGTATTTCCGATTACTTTTATTTCATGTGCATTTGCTTGGTGTTTTGGTGACGGTGCGGTGGCACTGATGAGTATTAGTCAAGGTCAAAAGGATGATAAAGGCGTAGCAAAGATTATTGGTAACGCTTTAACTGCAAATGTGATTGCTGGCGTTATTTTTATGATAGTTTGTTTTGCTCTGATGGAACCGTTGTTGAGATTATTTGGAGCTTCGGATGCATCATTGCCGCTTGCGGAAGCGTATTTTAGGATTGTTTTGTGTGCCTCTATACCTGCGATGATGGGTGGAGTGTTGTCTGGTGTGATTCGTGCGGATGGCTCGCCGAAGTTTTCGATGATTGTGACGATACTGGGGGCTGTAATCAATATTATTCTAGATCCGATATTTATTTTTGGTTTAGATTGGGGGATTGAGGGTGCGGCTGTCGCGACAATTATTGGTCAAATTGCTTCGTTTGGTCTGGGATTATACTATGTGCTGTTCCGCACGCGTACTTTCAAGTTGAAATTGGAAGACTTTAAACCGAAACTAAAAACTATTTGGCAATTTACAAAACTGGGTATTTCGACTTTTATTACGCAAATATCGATTGTATTTACGGCACTGGTTGGTAATATGATGCTTGCGAAATGGGGCGCACTGTCGATTTATGGGGTGGATATTCCGATCGCGGTGATGGGTATTTCGATGAAGGTGTTTTCGATTGTAATCAATATTGTGGTCGGTCTGCTGGTGGGGGCGCAGCCGATTTTGGGTTACAACTATGGTGCGGAGAAATACGAGCGAGTGAAGGAAACTTTTCGTATTGCTATGATCGGTACGGTAGTAGTAGGTGTGGTCGCTACAATTGTGTTTGAATTTTTCCCGGATTTGGTGATTAACATCTTTGGGGCGCAAAATGAGCTTTATATGGAGTTTGCACGTAAGATGTTTCGGATTTTCTTGATGTTGGTGACATTTACGGTGATGGTGAAGGCGATTTCGATTTTCTTCCAGGCGGTGGGTGAGCCGAAAAAAGCAACAGTTTCTTCTCTAATTCGTGATATTATTTGTTACATTCCGCTTTGTTTTATTTTGCCAAACTTTTTCGGTATTGATGGGGTGCTGTATGCGGCGCCAATAGCTGACGTGGTTGGAGTAGTAATAGCTGGCACTTTGGCGGTTCGGTTTTATCGTAATCTTGGTAAGGCGAAAACTACGGTTGCGGTGGAGAACGCGACAATTCTGGAATCGCATCCAGGTGTAATTATTACGATTTCGCGTCAACACGGTTCTGCTGGTAAGGAAATAGGTAAATTGGTGGCAGAGCGACTGAAAATACCATATTATTATAAAGAAATGTTGGCAGTGGCGGCTGAGAAATCTGGTCTTTCAGAAGGATATTTGAACAAGCTCAATACGCGTGATGAAGAAGGGATTATGCGGGATTTGTATCTGGGTTCGGCGCCGGCGGAATATGCAATGGAAGCGCAGCGTCAGGCGATTCAGGAAATCGCAAAGCACGGTTCTTGCGTAATTGTGGGGCGGGCGGCTGACTATGTGTTGCGCAAGAATAAAAGAGTGCTACGGGTGTTTATTTCGGCGCCGGAAGAGTATCGCATAAAGAAATTGAACGAGATGTATGGCGATAAACCGGCTGAGGCGCGGAAAGCTATTAAGCGGTCGGATACGAATCGGGCGTCGTATTATAAGATGATTTCGGGCCTAGAGTGGGGTAAACGAGAAAACTATGATTTGTGTTTGGATAGCTCTATTGGAAACGAGGCCACGGCGAAGCTGATTGTAGAGTATGCGAAAAGTATGGACGAGCGCTAGGCTTTAAGCTTTGATGGCTTGATTGGGTTTACTAATTGTCGTAAGAAAATTCTTATATATGCGGTGTAAATTTCCGATTTTAAAACCGAGCTGGTCGGCTCGGTTTTTTTGTTGATAGAGGGTATTGGCGGGGTAGAACAGTTGACAAAAATAAGCATATGTGGTATAATATGAAGTATAGGTGTTATTCATGCCTATAGAACGTTAAGAGGATGCGTTAGGTTCTCCTTGAGGAGGATTTTACGACTCATTTTGCCTATCTATATGGTGGGTGAAATGAGTCGTAAAAGTCGACCGAACAGTTTTTTGGGGCGGTAAAGCCGCCAGAAGGAGGAGAACTATGAAGATGAACAAAGAGAAAACAACTTTTTTTATTATGGGTCTTGCAAAGGATCATATCGTTGCTTGTGTCAAATTGGCGCTCGATAACATAGTATTCCCCAGGTGGTCCGATTTGGGGCTTCTGGGAATGATCTTTGCTCAGAAGATTAAGACGAAAGAGCAGCCGAATGGTTGTGACTATGACGAGGCGACTTTTCAGGTCGTTCTCCGAGTGATCGGAGGAAAAGTCTTTATGACTGGTGGACGACCGGATGCCTATACCTGGAAGCAGGATAAGGTCATTAGACTGATGAGCAATTCGGAGAATATTAAGCTTGTCGGCACAAATAGTGCTCAGGCTGTCATTAATTTGGCAGATATTCTCGGAACTATTAACGATCAACAAGAAAAAAAGGCGGTCGCAGACATGTTCTGTAGCCTTAATAAAGACCTCCTGCTGATCAGGACGGAGGCTGAAAACCGTCGATGCATCGAGGTCACCCAGGAATTGTATGACGCCGGCATAACGGCTTGTGTTGACTCCTGGATGGAGACCGATGAAAACGGTGAGGCTGAGGCTACCATTCTTAATGTCGGCGACTTCTTGATCGTCGAAGGAGAGAGTGTGTACTGTATCAGAAGGGAGGAATTCCTGGAAACTCATTCTCTGGTTCAGTAAAACTTCACGCATCTTTGACCCCCGACTTCCACACAGCCAGTGTGGGTAGAGCCGGGGGCTCTTTTTTTGAAAAATCTGGTTAGATTGCTTAGAGGGATAGTAGACTTTTCTGCTTAAATTGGTGAAAAGTCGGGTCACATAAAAACCTTATGATATAATGGAAATATGATTTATCTCAAAAAAGCCAATCTTGAAGATGCGGAAAAGGAATATGAGTTAGCGCAAAAAATCCCAGCTAGCGAGAACGATTATGAGAATAAAGCCTACGGTGTATCTTATGATGACTTTGTCTCCGAAGTAATACCTAGATGGCTAGACCGCGATAAGGGGGTTAATTTGGAGGAAGGTCATGTGCCGGATACTTATTATTTCTTGTGGGTTGACGATACTCCGGTGGGGATTTTTAAACTGCGCCACTATTTGAATGATTGGCTTAGAGATAATGCTGGACATGTGGGTTATGGCATTGCAAAAGAATATCGTGGGCATGGATATGCGACGGAAGGTTTGAAATTGATTATGAAAGAGGCGCGTAAGTTGCCTATAGATACAGATGAATTATATCTATCGGTATTAAAAGATAATCCAGCTTCTTTGAAAGTGCAACTAAAAAATGGTGCCAAGGTCGTGCGTGAAGATGACGCCTATTATTACACGGGAATTCCATTATAAATAATTGGCGAAAATGCCGAGTTAGATAAAATCTGTGATTAGCGCTTAATTTTAAGAGTTAACCTCTGTTTTTTTAATTTGCCGTTTCTGAAACGGCAAATTTATTTTTCCCGTTTTTCTGAAACGGCAAATTGAGCTTGAAAAGGCAAATTCGTTTTCCCGTTTCAGCGGCATATTCTTTAGTTTTATTGGAAAGTAGGTACAAGATTGTCAAACTTTTTATCAAAGATGATGGGTTGAGATTTGATTTATGAAATAGTATTAAACAACCAAAAGCATGATATAATCATATTATGACAAGTCATAATTATAATAAAGCGCTCATTGCTCCCATTGGAATGGTTGGCTTAACTATTCTCGCCGGGGGCTTTTTAGTATTGCCAAATGTTAATGCGGATGATAGTGCTGTTTCAACCGCAACCATCACCGTACCAATATCTTGCACTATGTCTGGTACTGGCATGAATAGCCATACAGCTAGTATAGAAAACGGTAGAAAAGTAGAAGGTATTGGTACTACTGATATTAAAGCATTCTGTAATGATAGTGAAGGATTCTCTATATACGCTGTAGGCTTTACTGGAGATACTATAGGAAATACATATCTACGCGATACTACTCTAGGACAAACAGACGATATATTAACTAGTACTACACTTTCTGGCAATACTTCTGCCTGGGCTATGAAACTTGGAGCTACAAGTGGAACCTATACTCCTATTATTGCTGGTAGTACAGCTGATTCAGAAAAACAGGCAGGAGATACTGACTACAGTAATTGGGCTGCTGTTCCAGCATCATACCAAAGAGTAGCTTACAGGAACTCTGCTACCGATTTAGATAATGGAAGCACTGCAGAAGGAGCACAACTAACTACTACTTATGCTGCTTATATCAGCCCAACACAGAAAGCTGGGACTTATGTGGGGAAGGTTAAATATACACTGGTTCATCCGGCTAATGAAATGCAACCTCATCCAGTTTCTTGTATTCCGAATACAATTTGCTATATTGCTAATAGTAATGTAATTGAGGGCTCAATGGGACAACAAACTTTGGACGATATTTCAGAGCCTATAGAAGATGGTAGCCCAGTGACACTGTTTTCTTCTAATTATTCAAGAAAGGGTTATGGTTTTGCTGGATGGAGCACATCTTATGATTACTCAGACGATAGTGGTTTTTATGGCACGAATCAAACTATCATTGCTCCTAATACTATATCTACCGAGGGGTTATCTTTATATGCGCATTGGATTGAATCTCAGGGCTATTTGCAAGACTGGGATTGCCCCGATAATACTACTATGCCAGTTGGTTCCGTCACAGCGTTAACTGATTGGCGGGATAATAATACATATGCTGTTGCGAAGTTAGTCGATGGTAATTGTTGGATGATGGAGAATTTGAGATTGAACAATACGGCTGCAAATAATACCGATGGCTCTCTTTCTCAAGGTTACGCTGCTTCATTGGATTATGGCAGCTTTGTGGGTTTGGCAGCGCCAGAGTTTTATTTTAATCATGTTACAAGTGATACTAACCTTGCAAACAGCCTATACTATATCGGTATGCAGGAGGGAACTGCCAGTATGGATATTGGGACATCTGGAACTCCGCTTGCTCGAATGCCACGATACAATAATTCAAATGTCGCTTCGCGCGAGGTTGATTATTCTGGTTCTGGTAATGTTTTTTCAAATAGCAACTATTATTCTTGGCCGGCAGCGGTTGCGGATACAGCTTATTATCCTGATGATAATTTCAATATTGAGGATACCTCCATTTGCCCAAAGGGATGGAGTTTACCTACGGGTGGTTCTTCGACAAATGCTTCTCTGAGCGATTATTGGAAACTCGGTGTAGCTATTATGGGTTTTGCACCATCGAATGATGTTCAATATCAGTCCTCGGATTTTAATAGTGTTGGAGATACTGCTAGCAGGGCTTTTCGTAAATATCCAAATAACTTTTTGTATTCACGTATTTTCACTGATTCCATAAAAAATAATAGTGGATATTATTGGGCAAGCACTTCCTATAATAATGGTAGTTCGTATTTTTTGATGGTTGGGACAACGAATCTGAGCCCCGGTACAAATAATGGTTCAAAGAAAAACGGAAGGTCGGTTCGTTGCGTTTCTCGTCAGGTTTAACCCTTGTTGTTATTAGTATAAGCTTATAATGAAATAGATGATATATTTTACACGGCAAAACGGGAAAATGCACCCGGGAGGGTGCAAAACTAAAAAAATGCATCTTTTGGGGATTGATTGACGGTTTTAAGAGTTTCATTTATACTGGGGTGGCTAAAACTATGTAAACCGAATTTTAATTAATAAAAAATCCCCTAAAATAGGGGTGATTGTTTGATTTTTCTACCGCGTTCTTGGGAGCGTAAAACGCTTATGCTTGGTGGCGCCGACTGGACTTGAACCAGTGACACAAGGCTCTTCAGGCCTCTGCTCTACCAACTGAGCTACAGCGCCAGTATTGCTATTATAACACAGATTTTGACAAAGATAAAGAAAATCTCCCGCGTGGATGACGGGAGATTTTGGTTTAGCGATTGCTGATTATTTCTTCTTGGTTTGTTCTGCAATATCGCGAGTGTTGTGCCAAATCATGATGAACATCATAGTCATTTCGTAAGCTAAACGAACGACGATTGGCCCAAGGATGAGGCACATAAAGAAGTAAAGCACGCCCATTCCGCCAAGTGCTAGGAATGAGAATGAAAATAGGACGATATAAATTGTTGCGATATAGTAAACAACTTTCAAAATTGGCTCAATCCACATAACTTTGAAGGCAAGAAAATCCTTAAGCCATTTGGTGAATTTACCTTTTGGATCGGTTTTGCTCCTTACGAATAAGAAGTAAACTAGAATCCCGCCTACGATGGCCAAAATTGCCGCGATAATCATCCAGATGCCAGCTCCTTGTATGGCCGATGCTTGAGAGCCGTAGCTGTCTAGTAGACCTTCGACATCGTCGTAGCCGTAGTTATAGTAACTACTAGTAACCGCAAAGTTTAACATTTTATAACTCCTTATATTAATATTACTTTAATTGTAACATAAATAATTTTATTTTGTAAAGTATTTACTTGTGGAAAAGTGGTTATGTTTGCGGAATCTGGTAGCTATTATATAATATATGGTATGAATAGAGTGCCTTTGGCGGAAAGAATGAGGCCAACCAAATTATCCGAAGTGGTGGGGCAAGAGGAAATCATTGGCAAGGGTAAGATTTTGACGGAAATCGTGCGGAAAGGCGAGCCGGTGAATTTGATTTTTTGGGGGCCACCGGGGACTGGCAAAACGACTTTGGCGAGGATTTTGGCAAAGGAATTCAAAGCGGACTTTGTAGAAATATCGGCGGTGACGGCAGGGAAAAAGAATGTCGAGGAGGTGGTAGAACGAGCGAAATTGAACTGGAATTTAAAAACGCGTACGGTGTTATTTGTGGATGAAATTCATCGATTTAATAAGGCGCAGCAGGATGCGTTTTTGCCACATGTGGAATCGGGGTTGATTACACTGATTGGTGCTACGACTGAAAACCCTTCCTTTGAAGTGATATCTCCGTTACTTTCACG
Organism: Candidatus Saccharimonadota bacterium; assembly: GCA_030528995.1. Classification (GTDB taxonomy): domain Bacteria; phylum Patescibacteriota; class Saccharimonadia; order Saccharimonadales; family Saccharimonadaceae; genus Nanosyncoccus. Next base: position 19,583 of record JAUMXR010000009.1, read on the forward strand.
TTCCCGAGTTGTGGTAGTACAGGCTCTTTCGAAAGCTGCGATAGTCAAAGTTTTGAAGCGGGCTTGTAAAGAGGAAGGAGTTGTTGTTGGGCTCGAGGGAATCCGGAGCGCGGCAGCGCGAGGACGAGCGCCGGCCGCCCGTGGCGACGGGCCGGCCGGACGCGGCCCGAGAGCCAACAATAATCCTTCCATTTCGAAAGGTGCTTTAGATTTGATTGCCGAGCTTTCGGGAGGGGATGCGAGGAGTGCGCTTGGGGATTTGGAGTTGGCATTGTCACTATCGAACGCGGTGGACGAGAAGGTGGTAGAAGAAGCAGCAGGACGAAAACTGCCCGGATATGACAAGAAAGGTGACAATCATTACGATACGATTTCGGCATTTATTAAGTCAATGCGGGGATCGGATGTGGATGCGGCTCTATATTATTTGGCACGGATGGTGGAAGCGGGGGAGGACCCGAAGTTTATTGCGCGAAGAATGGTGATTTTTGCGTCAGAAGATATTGGCCTTGCGGGGAATGGTGCGCTGAGTCTCGCGACGGCGTGTTTCCAGGCGGTAGAGAGAGTGGGAATGCCGGAGTCGGGATTGATGCTAGCGCATACAACCGTGGCGCTGGCGATGTCTAAGAAATCGCGTGCGACGACCGATGCATGGTACAAGGCATTAGATTTGGCACGTAAAACTAGAGGTGAGCCGGTGCCGGTGTGGCTGAGAAATGCACCGACGAAACTAATGAAGGATTTGGGTTACGGTAAGGGTCAAAAATGGGAGGCGGGGTTCCATTTGGATAAGAATTATTTACCAGATAGCATTAAAGACGAGAAAATCTGGGGTTAGATGCTTTGTGTGGAGGGGGATAATAATTGAGATTAGCTGTCTAGGCCGGCTTGGAAGAACATCATAACATCTTGCCAGTCGCCAGAGAGATCAAAACCGGAGCTGGTGAATTTGTTAAACTTGTAGTAAGGCATACCATTGGTGAGTTTGGCGGATTTGGCGGCGTTTTCTTTGATGGCTGCGAGAGGAGTTTCGTTTTTGATGCAATCTTTGAACTCGTCACCTAGGCCGATTTTTTCGCCGATTTTGGTCCAATAGGAGGAATCTTGCTTGTTGAGATTGGCGAAGCCGGATTTGCCAGAAGACTTAAAAAAGTCGTTCCAAACTGTGGTGACGGCAGAGTTGTAATAATCCCAGAAGCGACCTTCGTCTTTGGCACAGTAGGTGGCGATGGCAGAGTAACGGGAGTGCTCGGGGCGGGATTCGCCGTATTCATAAAGGAAATCGGATAAGCGGACCTCGATGAGGATGTCGTTTTGTTCAATATAATTGTAGAAATCGTCTTCATGTTCGAGGATGGCGTTTTCGAAAGCTAAGCAATAAGGACAGACAAGGTCTGAATAGATGATGAAATAGTTCTTGGCTTCGAGATTGCCAATAGTCATTTGCTCATCCCAGACTTTTTCGGCGTTGGATGGCTTGGCGTTGATACTGGCGGCGATAGCAGCGATAATGACAACGATGACGGCAATTACTCCGACGATACTAGCGATTTTTTTCATTTTCCTCCTTCTTAGATTTCCTCGCAAGATACTTTTCATTTACTATTGTAACATATGTTTCGAGGCCGAGGCGCTTCAATGACAAAATCGCGATGATGACGGCGAGCCAAGTAATGATGGCGGAGATGGTGCCGGTAACGGCGAGACCGCCGGTGGAAAAAAGAGTACCAAGTAGTGGGGTTAATAGTGTGGTGCCACAGGTGGGGCAACCTGCGCCTAGGGCGATAAGACCCGTGATGATGCCGGCGCTACCGAGGTTGCTGGCGTTTTGCTCGCGTTTTTTGTGCCAGAGCAGGACGATGAGGCCAATGAGAGTGCCTTGTAAAATGCTAAGGGCAAAGATTGGGAGCCAGTCGAGAAAGGGTTGGTTGATGCCAAAGATGCCGATGAAACTTTCGCCGAGGATAGTGAAGGCTTTGGGGAGGCCTAAAGCAAACATCAAGTCAAACTTTGAGGTACCACCGGCGAGCAGGTTCATGAGCAAACCAAAAAATAAGAAGGCAGGAATAAAACCGCACCAGAAGCGCTTTTCCTTAGTGGCTAGCAGGATACCTTTGCCTGCGAGCGCAAAATCGTCTAACCATTTCCTCCAATTCATGTAAATAATTATAGCACATTATTTAGCATAACTTTAATAAATATCTATGTAATGATTGTTTCGAATTGTCAAGAATGGTTTGTTCGGTTTTTGGGTGTTTACCCCTGTTGTAATGGGTAAGTGTTGGGTAGATATTATGACATAAGTATTATAAAAAAACAAGGTTGACAACTGAAACGGCTATGCTAAAATGAAGGTAGGTTCGGGTCAAGCTCCGACGTTGAGAGAGACCAGAGCCGATTGGGAGAGTAACTTTACCTATCGTTTAAGGCGACTAAAGTAATAGTTACACATGGCTTTAGGCTGTGTCTCTTGTTGGGTGGAGTGCAGAGTTGTTTTGGTTAAATTGTTTGACCGTTGCCACCTAGAAATTTGTATAAGAATCCACTTTGGGTGGATTTTTATTTTGTTTGTGGTATAATTAGGGGTATGAGACTTTCGAGAAAAATCGAGCAGGCTCTTGGTTTAGTGATTGCCTTGTCGTTGGTAATTGTTTTTGCCGTACTGTTGGGGATTTTCTCGAGGCAGACTTTTGCGGAGGGGGATGAAGATGCGACATACGTAGCGGGGGAGGCGAAGTATGTGACTTTTTATGACAATGGTGAGAAGTTGACGGTAAAGACAGATGCGAAGACGGTGGGGGAGGCTTTGGCGCGGATGGAGCTAACGGTTAATGCGGGTGACAAGGTGGAGCCAGAGATGGATGCGGAGATCAACGCAGATAATTTCTATATTAATATATACCGGGCGCATCCGGTGGTGATTCAGGATGGCGTGACTGAGAAATATCTGATGAGCGCGAGTTATGACGTGCGAGCAATTGCGCGGGAGGCGGGACTTACGGTGTATGATGGGGATGAGATTACGCCGGTGATGAATACGAATTTCCTAGAGATGGGGGTGGCGAATGTGTATAGATTGACGCGAAATGGGGGGCGGACGATTACGGTGGAGGAGGAGATTCCGTTTGCGGAGCAGACTGTGAAGAATTATAATCTGGCGCCAGGGACGCAGGAAGTACAGCAGTTAGGTGAAATGGGGAAGAAGAAAGTATATTATACTGTACAATATATAGATGGAGCGGAAGTGTCGCGCGAGTTTATAAGTGAAGAGGTGGTGAAGGCGCCGGTGGCGAGAGTCGTGGCGGTGGGCGCGAGCATGATCGAAATGCATCCTTTGACCGCTTCGATGGGTGTAAACAGATATACCGTGACGGTAAACGGCTCGACGGTGGAACGGAAGGAGACCTATTATGATTTGCCGATGTCTGGGGTGATGAGGCTAGTGGCGGGGACTTGCGGGGTGTCGGCGACCTACTCAGTGCGGGCGGACGGCGCAAAGGTGGATGCGGATGGTTATGTATTAGTGGCGGCGAATTTGTCGCGATATCCGAGGTGCTCGGTGGTGGAGACTTCGCTGGGGCCGGGTAAGGTATACGATACGGGCGGATTTGCGGCGAGCAATCCGGAGCAGTTTGATCTTGCGACGGACTGGACTAATCGGGATGGGCGATAAGGGGGCTAGTGAAAAATAAAAAATCATTGGGCCAGAACTGGCTGAAGAATCGAGAAATACTAGAGGAAATCGCTGGATTAGCTGGCGAAGGTAAGCTCTGCGTGGAGATTGGGCCGGGGCTAGGAACTTTGACGTCGTCGCTTCTCAGGCGGTTTGAGAAGGTGATTGCGGTGGAGTTTGATGCGGATTTGGCGGCTAAACTATCAGGTTCGTTCCCAGGGAAGAATTTGGAAGTGGTAAATGAGGATATTTTGAAGTTTGATTTTGATGCGGTAGAGGGGCCGTATGTGGTGGCGGGAAATATACCATATTATATTACGAGTCCGATTATTAAGAAGGTGTTGGAGGCGCAGAATAAGCCGGAGCGGGTGGTACTATTGGTACAAAAAGAGGTGGCAGAGCGGATTGTAGATGAGCGAGAGACGGTTTTGTCATTGTTTGTGAAAAATAGGGCATTAGTATATGCTGGGCCAGTGGTTTCACGAGCGGAGTTTACACCACCACCGAAGGTGGATTCCGAGGTGCTAGTAATGGAGCCGTATGCGGAGCCTTTGGCGAAAGAGGAAGTGTTTGATTTGATTCGACGGGGATTTAGTAATCCGCGGAAGAAGCTAGTGCACAATCTGGCGGGGCTTAAATCGCGAGAAGAGTTAGAACGGGTGTTTGAGGAATGTGGGATTTCGCAAGATGCGAGACCCGGGGAGGTGGGCTTGAGTAAGTGGGCAGAACTAAACGAAAAGCTGAAGCTTTAATTATGTACATATTATGTACATAATTAAATATGTGTGTTATACTCTAAATATAAAGGAGAAATGATATGGCATTGGCAACAGCTGACATCCACGTAAAAATTGATCCACTAATAAAGAAGAAGGCGGAAGGAAAATTTAGGAAAGCTGGCATTACTATGTCTGAATTTATTAATTTAGAATTACGTCGAGTGGTACGAGATGAACGAATGATAGACAGGGTTATCGATGAGGCTTTGCCGGAAAACTTGAGGATTAATTCCGAAAGTGAATTGGAGGTTTTTCTGGATCGTCGGATAAAACGACAGAAATTTACAAGCGATTATTATACGGTTGAACAGGCAAAAGATAAGATTATGCGTGGAGAAATGGAAATGGTCAAATGAGGAAATATGATGTTCATATTTCCGTGGAAGCATTCGAAGATTTGGTTCGGATTAGGGATTATATTGTAGAAGTTTATGATGATTTGGTTTCGGCGAATCGTATTGTTGAGAAGGCTTTGAATAAGTGCCAGAAGTTGGCATATTTTCCAAAAAGGAATAAGAGTTCTTTGGTGATTTCGGGCGTGGAGGTATTTCAAGTTCATTTTAGTGGGTATAAGATTCTATATTACATAAATGATGGGGATGGAACGGTCAATGTTCTGGCGATTATCAATTCGCGAAGAGATATAAGGAAGGTAATGAGTGGCAGGAGTTAAGGTCGCGAGAAGAGTTAGAACGGGTGTTTGAGGAATGTGGGATTTCGCGAGATGCGAGACCTGGGGAGGTGGGGCTAGGAAAATTGGTGGAGCTCGGCAAAAAACTGGGGCGATACTAAATATCTAGCTATGAAAAATAGCAGAGAATGTGGGTTGACCGGATGGCGGTTATGGTATAAAATGGGGGTATGAAAAAAGATATCTTTAATAAAACTTACTTAATTCCGGGTAGCATTGTAGGAGTGACGATGCTGGCGGGCGGAATATTAACTTTACCAGCGACGAGGGCGGAGGGAAGTGACACGAGTGTCTCTACTGCTACCATCACCGTGCCAGTAGCGTGTTCTATGATAGGAGTAGTAGATACACCACATACTGCCGAAATACCTAATGGAATTGACTCCCGTGGTAGTGATTATTACCCAGACGGGATAGGGCAGACTACACTTAAAGCCTATTGTAATGATAGTGAAGGTTTTTCCATCTATGCGGTTGGCTATTCTGACGATACAATAGGTAACACTTATCTTAGAGACGCTACGCTTGGGCAAGATGAAGATATCCAGACTAGCACGACATTTTCTGGTACTGATTCAGCCTGGGCAATGAAGATTGGTGTAACGAGTGGGAACTACCCAGCCATTGTAGCCGGAAGCTCTAGTGATACCGAAAAAGAATCTGGTGACTTAGACTATAGTATTTGGCAAGCGATTCCTAGTAGTTATACCAGAATAGCCTATCGTAATGCTGCTACGGATATAGATAATGATTCCATTGCCTCAGCCGAAGGTTCTAGTGTCACTACTACCTACGCTGCCTATATTAGCACTACCCAAAATGCTGGTACCTATGTAGGCAAAGTCAAATACACCCTCGTTCACCCTGCTAGTGAAGAACCTCTCCAGCCCCAAACTGCTACCTCGGGATGCATCAATTACTTCGCTAACGCATCTACGGCAGTAGGCAGTATGGGTTGCCAATCTATCTCTAGCTCAGCCACTTCTGCTACGCTGTTGGCTGGTAACTTCTCCAGAACTGGTTATGGCTTCGCTGGTTGGTCTGACTCTTATGATTATGCTACTAATGCCAATGCTAAGTTCTACGGTCCACAAGAATACATCACTTTCACTGCCGGGCAGTATACGGGTACCAATGATGGTCTAGCGCTATACGCAGTCTGGGTAAAGAGCGAGGGAAGTTTGCAAGACACCAGTAAAGTCTCATCCATCTGTTCTGGTCTTACTACCGCTCCAACTGATGGTACTGCTAATCTCGCCAGTGTCTCAGCCCTCACTGACCAACGAGACAGCCAAACCTATGCCGTAGCAAAGCTCGCAGATGGACAATGTTGGATGATTGAAAACCTAAGACTAGAAAGCACCAACAGCGACAACAGTATCGGTGCCCTTGCCCAAGGCTATGGCACAAGCTCTACTTACGGTAACTTCTCCGGTCTTTCTGACGCAGAGTCCACTGGCTTTACATCAACTTACACTGCCAATAGCTTATACTACAGCGGTACCCAGGAAGGTACTGCCAGTATCGATATCGGCACGTCTAATTACCCAGCCTATCGTATGCCTCGCTATAATAATACTAACACCTCCGCTCGTGCTTCTACGCCTACCACCAACAGCTCAGCAATGTACAGTTATGGCAATTATTACACTTGGGCAGCTGCTATTGCCGATACTACCTATTATAATACCAATAATAGTAGCGTAACCAATACCTCACTCTGCCCAGCTGGTTGGCATCTACCTACGGGTGGTAGTGTCACTACGGCAGTAAACGTCACCGAAACCCCATCTACTTGGCGTGAATTCTATAATCTAGGTTATGGTATTATGGGTAGCGTAGCAAACGATAGTAATGCCGGTACATATGCTTACTATAACAATACAACGACTAACTCTAACGGTGACACTGCTACTAAAGCCTTTAGGAAATTCCCCAATAACTTCCTCTACTCTGGCTACTTCAATACGTCGTCTGCTGTCTATAGGGGCAGCTACGGCTACTATTGGTCGTCTACTGCGAACGGTAACGGCAATTCGTACTACCTGTACCTGAATAGCTCGAATGTGTACCCAGGTACCGATTACAGCAGTAAGTACAGCGGCCTCAGTATTAGGTGCGTCAGCGGTTCTTAGCGCCTAGAGCCTAGCCTCTACCCCTGTTAGCTTGCCGTTTACGGTTGTACCGCTCTGGGAAAAAGAAACCCAGGGCGGGCAGTTCGAAAATCTTCCCCAAGACCGCCTCAAGCGGTCCTGGGGAGATTTTTGGGCTGCTTGTCCTGGGTCACACCTTTCCCTCTGCAAGAGGGAAAGGTGCTAAGAACGTCCGAGGCTGTTGGTTTAATAAGAAAGTCGGGCGCTAAAGTGCCCGATTTTTGAGATGACTAAGGACTTTTGGCGCTTTTGAAGTAAAGAGAGGTAAAGAAAAGGAAAGATTTAGGAAATTTTGTAGGTAAATTTAGGTTAATTTTTGGTACAATTTTAATGAAAGGAGGTTTTGGATGAAAGTCACACATAAAATGACCATAATTGATAAACTGCGGGAAATTTTGCGAGTAAAGAAATGGAAACAGAAGGATTTGGCAGGTAAACTGGGGGTTTCCGAAAAGACGATGAGTTTCTGGCTGAATGATAAAAAGCGACCCTCCGGGGAAAGTGAGGTAAAGATTAATGAAATGTATGCGGAATTATATAGCGCGCCTACTTCCGAAGCGCAAAAGGTGATCCAAAAGGCTCAAAGCAAAGGCGAAATAGATGAGACGGAGAAGTCATTTTCGGAGAGAGAAAAGGTTTATTATGAAGGAAAATGTTATGTCAAAGAGATGGAAAAAGAAAATCGTAGGTATGTCTATATATATCCCTCGATGGGAAAGGTGAAAGACGAATGGTATAAAGTGGGTGGAAGATCTTTACTGTTTTATAAAAACCTGCTCGCATCGAGATTGGAGCGGGAAGCTAGAGTGCGGGACGATACAGATAAGGTATATCGATTTAAGGGAGGAATTGTGTCGATTAAATGGGGAAATCGGCTGATGATGGAGGCTAAGGAACTGGGCTACCCAGTGGAGCGGGCGGAGTACGGCATAATCGTGATTGACCTCGGGAAAGAATATACGGATGCGGAAATTGGGAAAATGAAGGAAGTAGTGAGAAATGAGTGTGGTAAAACAAAAAAGATGATTAAGCCAAAAGAAAATTATCCGAGTATTGTTATAGCAATGAATGATCTGGTAAAAGTGTTGCCTTCTAAAATTAAGAAGCTTGACAAAGATTATAAACGGATTTTGGGAGATGGGTTGCTGGAGCCGATGACGGAGATGCTGAAGATTTATTTTAGGATGGCGAATGGAAGGATGGAAAAAAGAGACGCGAAGCTGGAGATGCTAGAGCGGACGGATGATCTTATGGCGATGATATATTTGATGGATGAGGCGCAGATGCTGAACACTACGGTGCGTACGACGATGGGGGAAAATGTAGTAAAAATACGTAATGCGATAGAGGAGACTTTGTGAGAATACAATATGTGAATAATGATCCGGAGCGGCTGGAGTGGATTCGGGCCAGTTTTTCGAATTATCTACAGGAAAAGTTATTTATTGCTTACAAGGAAGCGAGGCGGGGGAAACGCGTGACTCGGGACGAGCAGAAATTTGAAATAAATGTAGATGAAAACTTGATGTTGCTGAGGCACGATATGCTAGATCGGACTTATCGGCCTAGCCGGGGGACGGCGCATATTATTCACAACCCGGTGATGCGGGAGATATTTGCGGCGCCGTTTCGGGATAGAGTGGTGCATCATTATATTTATGATGCGGTGTATGATTTTTGGGATCAGCGGTTCATTTATGATTCATATTCGTGTCGGGAGGGTAAGGGGACGCTGATGGGGATACAGCGGTTGGATCAGCATATACGGTCGGCGTCGCGGAACTACGCGGAGAAAGTGTACATATTAAAGCTAGATATACAGGGGTATTTTATGTCGTTGCCACGGCGGGAATTATACGAGCGGGCGTTATGGGGACTTACGAGGCAGTATGCCGGTCGGATGGATTCGTCAGAGTTTCGACTATTAAAGTATTTGTGGCACCAGGTGATATTTGACGATCCGGTGAAAGGGGTGAAGAAAAAAGGGAGGTTGTCTGATTGGGATTTGCTGCCGAGCAATAAGAGCTTGTTTTGTCAGTTGCCGGGGATTGGAATTGTGATTGGGAATCTGACCTCGCAGCTATTGTCGAACATCTATCTAGATATGCTAGATAGATTTGTGGAGTTTGACCTCGGGTATAAACATTATGGGCGGTATGTGGATGATTTTTATATAGTAGTGACGGAGGCGGAATTGTCGCAGCTCTTGAGGGATGTGCGGGCGATTGAGGAGTTTTTGAAGTCGATTAAGCTGACGCTACATCCGACGAAGCGGCTACTTACGACATCGGATAAGGGGGTGCCATTTCTGGGTGCGGTGATACATAAAGGGTATGTGTTGCCGGGCGAGAGATTGAGAAAGAATTTTCGAAAGGCTTGTGAAGAGGTACAAGCGGGAGCGAAAGATATTGAGACATTTGTCTCATATCTCGGGCATACGAAACATTTTAATAATATTATGTTTCTTGCTGATGAATTTGAGAGGATAGGGCTAGAATATAACTACTAGAGTTTAGATTAAAATAGACTGCGGGGTTTACGGCGGTCTATTTTGATTTGAGGCTCTTTGTACGTGTCTTTCTGGAATACAACAACCGTAAACGGCAAGCTAACAGGGGTAGAGGCTAGGCTCTAGGCGCTAAGAACCGCTGACGCACCTAATACTGTTGCCGTTGTTCTTATTGTTGTTATTGGTACCTGGGTTCACATTCGAGCTATTCAGGTTCAGGTTGTACGAATTGTTGTTATTGTTCGCAGTAGACGACCAAT
>JAUMXR010000050.1 GCA_030528995.1 Candidatus Saccharimonadota bacterium
AGATGTGTGAGGTGCCAGGAGAGGTCGCGCGAGTTGAACTCGAGCGTTATTTGCTCCCGACCAACCAGAACGTCGAAGATATGAAGTGCCACTCCGCCCACAAATCTAATTTGTGTACGAAGAAGCTCTGAAATTTCGGTTTCAGATTCGCCTCGCCGCCTAAAAGTAAGCGGTTGACAAGGCGTCATCTCATACCCAAACAGAGCCATGACTTCGACCTGTTCTGTTTTATTTTTGTTAAAGTTTTTCATAAAAGACTCCTTTAAATTAAATTTATTAGAGCCATTTATGTGAGCCCAAATTTAGTAGGCTCTTGGTCACGAAGGCTAAATGACAAAACCTCACGCGACTAAAAACTTTTCTCATTGCCAGTGACCGAAGTATGGCATGAGCAACTTAATTATATCACAGATTGTGCAACGACACTGAGCCACAACAAAAACCTCACATAGTCTAATACACGAAGCTGGGCCACAGCATGAGCTTACAACCCCTGGATCACCGCCCGCGCTTCATCCACCGAATGCGTCTCCATCAACTTCGCCCGTAGCTCCTTCGCCCCAGGAAAATTATTGATATAAATTTTGAAAAAATGCTTCAAAGGCTCATACGAAATATAATATTTCTCAGACTGTTTTTCATACAAATCTAGATGAAGATTGAGTAGTTCCATCAATTCTTCTCTCGTCGCTTCATGGTCAGTAAAACAATATGGGTTAGCAAATACCCCACGCCCAATCATAAAACCATCCACCCCAGGATATTCCTTATATAGTTCCATCGCGTGTTTTTTATCACGAATATCACCATTAATTATTAGTTTCGTCTCCGGGCCAATCTCATCACGAAGCCCCACTATCTCCGGAATAAGCCCATAATGCGCCGGCACCTTGCTCATCTCTTTTTTGGTACGAAGATGTACCGTCAGTGCCACTGGGTGCTCCTTTAAAATCACCGGCAACCACTCGCGAAACTCTTCCGGCTTAGAATACCCTAATCTCGTTTTTACCGATACCGGGAGGTCTGTACTATTTTTAGCATTCTTCAAACATTCCACAGCAAGTTCTGGCGTTCTAATCATCGCCGCCCCACCACCGGCTTTATTTACATGTTTGTCCGGACAGCCAAAATTGAGATCCACCCCCGAAAAACCCAGCGAAGCAAGCGCCTGACAAGTTTCCGAAAAATGCTCTGGATTTTTACCCCAAATCTGCGCAATAATCGGTTTATCTGACTCAACTACTTCTAATCTTTCAAGAGCATTAGATCGACCTTTTTCTGAAGCATACGAAGACACATTGGTAAATTCCGTAAAAAAGAGATCCGGACGCCCCGCCCGCGCTATCACCTGCCGAAACATCACATCCGTCACCCCCTCCATCGGCGCCAATATCATAATCGGCTCATCTAATTCTTGCCAAATATTATTCATGTTCTTACCCTATCACGCCCATCTTACTTTTGCAACCCTACAGTGCAAAGGGAGCCCTCAGGCTCCCTAAACGATGTTGTTTAAAAATTATTCTTTCTCTTTTACTTTGAAAACATAAATTTCACCGCGTTTATTTCGAAACTCATATTTTTCATTTATCTCGAGATAGCTCGCTTCTTTCGTGAGCTTCATCTCAATTATTTGGTTTTCCACCTTTCCTGTAAGCATAGCTACAACTATAGCCACAACAAAGCCCAAGGCAAAAACACCTTTAAGTATGGATTTCTTACCAAGCTCACCTGCAAAATGTTCTATCAGCATTGCGCCCACTAACAATAATGTCATCATTCCTGATATAACGATAACCGCGCATGCCCACGCCGTTAGCGTGGTTTCAGTATAAGCATTCACGATCTCCATCTTTTCACCCCCTTAACTTTTTAAACAACATCCAAAGTATAGTTTTTCTTATTCTAACATATTATCTTATCTCTGTCAAAATCACATACAAACCCCTATAAACCTCAAAATGTAGTATAATAGACTCATGAAAATAGCATTACTGGGCTATGGCAAAGAAGGCCAAGCCACTGAAAAATACTTCAAATCTCATTACAACAATGTAGAATGTGATATTTTTGAAAACTTT
>JAUMXR010000002.1:0-52566 GCA_030528995.1 Candidatus Saccharimonadota bacterium
TTTTCGATATAGTGGCCGAAAAACTCTTCGCGGAATATCTCGTGAGATATATTCTCTTTGACGAGAAACCTATCGCCACCCCGGCACTCTGGCAAGATGCTGTCATCTATATCAGATTTAGACAGCGCGATGTCTGGTCTCTGAACGAGGAGCAAATCAAAAACGCCAAATACGCAATCCTGACCTATCAGGTTATCTACACTATTGAGCATCTCAAGAAGCCTGAAATTCTGAAAATCCTCAATCAATTCTTCGCCCAAACTCCCAGAGGGCACGAAGATATTTTTAAGCTGTTCGAGTACAAATTCCACGCCTCGCTTGACACCTTAATCTTTACTCAAGAAAAACTTACCGTCACCAAAGACATGGCGGATAATCTCAGTCAACTTTTCGCATATCCGTGCTGGCTCGATTTCACCGACGAGGCCAACCGGCTCATTTTTGACAAGATCCTACAAGGCAAACTTTCCGACGAACAAATCGATTATTTCCTCGGCGCCAGTGATGATATAGCGCACTACGATCAGTGGTTTAAGGTCGTGAAGCATATTTTGAAAACCACCCACGATTCTCACGTTTTCTGGACCGCCGGCGATGTCCTTTCCATTATTTGGAAAGCCGTGCCATCGGATGAAAAATCGCAAAAATGGTTCCGCGATGAAGTGTTCGATATCTTCTGGCCTCGCGTCGGTAGCGTTTGGCCACTACTGAATGAAGACAAGATTGACTTCGAGCATGATGAAGATTCAAGGATTTTACGAGACTCCATCGGTTGGCTCCAGGTTTTGGAAGATATAAATGAACGTCTCCCAGAACTTGGCGATGGCTACGTCATTTTCGAGCACGACACCGACCCGGATGAGTTTACTCGCCACGAAAGCACTCTATTGAAAAAGTTCAGCTCACACGACAAGAACATAGACGAATTACTTAATCTATTCTTCATCCTGACCGACTATGCCTATGATGACGCCTCTGTTTCAAAACTCCAGAATATCGCCGAAGATAAGCTAATTCCTCTCGTCGAAAGCACCCCAGACGCCCCCGCTAATGCCATCAAGCTAGCTCGTCGCGCCGTCAAGCATGCCAAGACCTACGTCGCAAATCTTGCCCGCGAACGCGATAATCTCGCCAAAAATCTCGTTAACAATAAATAATTACTTTTTCTTTCTTCCGAACAGTTTCGCAAGATGTGCGCCGTAGCTCGCTTTTTCCGCTACGTCAATCACATTTCCCGCGCCCGGGACCTTCCGCACTTCATCGTAGGCTTTTTGATGCACCGCCGCCCGTGTCGGCACGACTCTTCTCAGCGCATCGTCTGCCGCGCTTTCTAGCGCGCCTGCTGCCACGCCTCCGGCAATTGTTTTGCTGATACCACTGGTGTCAACTTTTGGCGCCGCTGTGTTGGGCGCGCATTTCGTCGCGATTTCCGTAAACAAGTCTAAGTATTGTTGATTGAGCGGGCTCTTCTGGAACTCCGCCTCAAATTCCCCCGCATCCTTACTTTTCTCCCCCAGTTTATCTATTTCAGCAAACAGCGCGTCAATTTTCTTTTGCATTTCTGCGTCAACCTTATAGCTCGCCGAAAACGCATTCTTCCGCGCGTCGATGCTTTGTTTAATTAATTTATCCATAGTTCAATTATATCATTATTTACATATCTTGCTTTCACTTCATCGGAAAGTGACGCAAGCTTAAATTATGAATAAATTATGAAAATATTATAAAAGTATTTACATAAATAAAAAAGTGTGTTAAAATTACAACATGAAAAGAGTTTTTATTACCCCACAACAATTAGCAAAACGCACTAAAGAGACTGCGAGGACGGTTTCTTTGCGCATTAAAGAAAAGACTTGGCTTGGATTTGAGCAATTAGCAAAGGAGAATAAAACAACTGCCAACGCGCTCTTAGGTGAGCTAGCGGATTATTATATCGAAAGTCTCGATAATAATAATCTCGATCTATCTGAAGAAGCCGTTCTTTTCAATAAGTATAAAACATTTTTAGAAAAAGAAGTACGGAAGATATGCAGATGGTCAATTGATGATTCTGTCGTGGACGTTAATTTTGAATACGCCCATGCCCATATCGCAAAAGATGAACTCCGCCGTTCTTATTTAAGCAATTTAAAACTTGTTTTTCAAGAAATGTGTGTTTTTGAAGACGGGAGAGAGTATAATAATCCGGGGTTCGATTATGGTACCTATTTAGAAAAAGACATTTCGGTGATCCCTACTCTTAAAAAAGAAGCATCTTATAATGTGCACGCATTTGACCCCGCACATTCCGCCCAAAACGTTTTGAGTATCCCACTCGAGAAAGCTCCGGATATTATCTCTCTTTTACTGAGCGTAAAAAACTACGTCAAGAACAATATGTTATATATTGAGTTCGATATTGAAAGTATGGATAGAATCGTGGAAATGATTAATGAACATGACTACAAATATATTGAAACAAATTATGTAAATAGATCACCAGAAATAAAATACGACGAAGAAGAAAGAAAAGCCATGCTTCATGGCCTCGCTCAAATCATCTTCGAATCAACAGGAGCAATTTAAATATGGAAACATCGGATATTAAAGTACCAAGTAACTGGCTTAGCTATTATCTCACCGGGACGGGCAAAATCGCCGGAGTTAAAAGAGAAGAGCTCCTTGAGGGTGATGCTCAACAGCGACGAGAACTCATCGGAAATTCGTTTAGTACCCCAAAGGAAGCATCGCACGCCAAAGCAAAACTCGAAGCTCTTAACAGGCTCAAGCCATACACAGTAAGAGAGTTTAAAATGGATTACAACACGCCAACCATAATTACGAAGTTCAAGATACCCGATCGGGAATATCATCTCCTTCAGGGTGATATTGCTCTGCTGGCTGATTACGGACCCAATACTGAAGTGTTTGACTGGTAAGAGTGAAGTGAGAGGAAAAACAGAATGCATAACCCAGTAATTGAAATCACTAAACATTTCAAAAAGCGTTTTTATCAAAGACAAGCCCGCACCAAAAGAGTGCAGGACTTCGCAAGGGATGCTTATCTGTATGGAGAAGACGTATCGGACCTAGACTATAAGGTTTACGCCAAAAAACTGAATCATAAAGAACGTGCTTACGGTACATATGCCAAAATCTATCACGGTTTTGTGTACTGGTTTAAGGGTAATGTCGCTATCACGATTTATCCAATTCCTCAAAAGGTTCACAAAAAGATTTAAACAATAGTAATGGTTTGCAGTCGAAGAGTTCTCTTTTCTTTCGACGAGCATTGATATCTTTCATTTTACAAAATCTTATTTCGGCATTGCGAAAAGAATAATTAAAGCCACTGTAACCAACAAAAGGATAAAACCAAGACAGCACATTGCGATAGCATGGTTTTTAAGGGTTTTATCCTTTTTTAATTCTTGAGGCATTTTATGATGCGACACTAATTCGCCAATCAATAATACTACAGCTACCGTAAATGGGATAAAACCAATACCAATAGCAATTACAATTGCCCAACCGGCACCAGAACAACCAGAAGCGGAACAATTCCTAAAGCTACCTACAAAATAGGTTGTTACGACAACCGCGATAATTGCAATTATTGCAAAGCACTCCGTCACTTTAGCTTTAATAACATAATCACGCTTATCTACTTCTTGCGTCCGTGCATGTACGACGTTGGATGTTTTTCTATACTGTATTGTCTCCCAAATCGCCCACAGCCAACTAGCAAATAATAGCGTCGGCGGCAAAAAACTACTGACGTTAAATGGGAACACGCACAACGCAATCACCGTCATGATAAAATGTATGCAACCATAATCGTGACGCCCAGCGCTAAAGTCGTGAATACCTAACCAGCCAAAAAACAAAGCCAAAAGACCGTAAGATCTCGGCGAAATCTTCTCTTGCCGACTGTCGCTGCTATCAACCGCAGACTCTTGGGAATCAACCAAACCATCATCTTGGTTTTCATCTGAATTCAATTCTCGATCATCACTTGCATCCATGCTTATTATTATACCCGTGCTTGATGTATTATTCAAATAATCTCAGTCGTTCTCATTATACTTTGTCAAAAATCTCAGCGCCTTTTTTGCCATTTCCGGATCTCGCGGATCCATTTTAAAATACCCATCCAGGACATAGTTCTGTTCCAGTACAGCCTTTTCTGCCTCAAACAAATTATCGTCAAACCACACAAAATCCGAGTCCATGTCAATCGCATCGGTTTTCAGTGGTCCCCAATCAGTCGGCAAAACTTTCTGGCAAAGTTCTTCAACAAACTCTTCTGGAAACTCACCTTTCAGCGCATAGTAAACATGATTTTCCCCGCCACGACAATGTGTGGTGAGCCAATAAACCGCTCCCGGATAATTGTCCATACAGAATCTCAGAAGTGCCATTACATCCTCTTTTGGCGAGGCTACACCTCTAATTACCCCGTCAATATCAAAATAAATCTTATCTATTTTCTGCATGATACTAATATATTACCACGCAGTATCATAATATTACAGCAACAAAAAAGGGCGGTGCCCCGCATAAATCCAATGCAAATCCTGCCCTCGATACAATTATTATTACATAAAAAAAGATAGGACCCATCTATTCCGAGATAGGTCCTATCTTGTTATCCATATTATAACAGATTATTTAGTATAATCAATAACTTTTTTCGATTTCGTGACAATTAGCATTTTACGAATTTGCTTAATCTTGTAAAACTGTTTTTCCAATTCTTTTATGCACTTTGCCTGGTGTATTCTAATCCTAGCTAAATCTATAATGATGTTTTCCGACTGCCTGCTAGCCTTTTTCAAAGTGTTTTCTAGCAGCCGCCAATGTTTAGCACAAGAACTATAGCTATTCCCCCAGCACCCTCTTCGCGAGTTCATACTTCTTCCTCCGCTCCTCATTCAACCCACTCGCCCGCTTCGGGTCAGTGTTGTTCGCAAGATCCGCCAGTTTCACCTGCTTTGCCAAAGGGTTCTCCTTCACCCGCCGAAGATACGATTCGTATTCCTCATCCTCCGGCTTCGTCAAAAGCTGCACCGCCTCCACGATATGTTTCGGAATTCCCTTTTCTAGCAAATACTCCGCCGTCACATCCGTGTCTTCAATCGTATCATGTAGAACCGCAATGGTCTTGAGCTCCAACGAATCCAGAAGCCCCGCCACCGCCAACGGATGCAAAATATACGCCACCCCATTCTTATCCACCTGCCCCTTATGCGCCTTCACGGCAATTTCTAACGCTGTTTCGAAAACTGAGTTCATATACTATATATTATATCATGTTTAGCACTACCACTATAGCTGTGCTATAATTATCCTATAAAAACAGTACGTCTCTGATATTCTCAGGACGGTCCCAGAAACAAAACCACGAACGCCCCCAAGTACATTCTCGCGAACAAACCCCAAAACAACCCAAAAATCTTGCGAAGATTTAATAAAATCACACAAAACTATTGACTTTTGTTGCCAAACGTGCTAAAATCAGATACATGAAGGCAAAAATTACACAACAAGATTATTCAGCTTCCCTCACCGCAGAGCCACTATTATATAGCGAAACCAAGACTCTAGCGGAGCTTTTGCTACAAGGTGAGTCACTAGAATCAATCAAGCAACGCAATCTACAAGAAAATCTTATCATGCATAAGCGTACCGGTAGCTTAAAACGCGTAACCACGCCCATCATCCGTCGTCTTAAAGCCATGTCAGATGATATCTTGCAAGCCTTCCTTGAATCCGACGATTACAACGCCAAAATCATCCTACTATATATTATATGCAACACGGACCGCCTAGTCCGCGATTTTATTACCAATGTCTATGGCGACAAAGTTCTCATCCAATCCGACAAAATCGTCAAAGCCGACATCGAGCAGTATTTCGAATCCGTCTATTCCGAATCCGACAAGCTCCTAAACTGTAGCGACCTGACCAAAGCCAAACTTAAGCAGACCCTCATGAAAATCCTCGCCGACGCCGGCCTCGTCATCAAGCAAAACGACGAATTCATCATTACCCGTCCCATCCTCGGTGAGCAAACCCGTAGCGTCATCCACGCCGACGGTGGCGACTATTTTCTAAAAGCCATAGGAGAAATCTCATGTTAAATATAAGTGACCGCCTCAAAGAACTCAAGCGCAAAGTCCAGTCCGACGATTTGCAGAAAGGTCGTGGTCTCGGTGGCGAAGTTAATTACTACATTTTCGACTACGACCCCGCAGACGAATACGAAGTCATGGATTACATCGGCAAACTCGCGAGCGACAACGACCAAATCGTTATTATCAATATCCACGATGTCATCACGGACATCTTAAAATCCAAAAACTACTTAGACAAAGTCTACGACCTCGAGTCTAAGAAATCCACCCAGCACGCCGCCACCGCCATCATGCGGGCTCTAAGCGTCGAAAACAAAGACGGTCTCCTCAGGCAAGAAATCAGAAACCGCATCCCAGAAGGTAAGACCATCTTCCTCACCGGCATCGGCGAATCCTATCGCATTATCCGCGCTCATACTTTACTAGCCAACCTCCAGGTCACCGTCACCGAAAACCCCGTCATCCTCTTTTATCCAGGCAAATACGACGGTCAAAGCTTAAAATTATTTGGTAAATTCCCTGCCACCAATTATTACAGGGCAGATAAACTCGTCGAAAGATAAGAAAGAAAGGACTATTATGATACTAAAAGATATATTTAAGAAAGACATCAACCGTAGCATCCAAGGTGTAATCAAGGTTGATAACGATGACACTAATGTCATCAAACAGGAATTAGAAGAATACGTTGTCACCGGCGAAATCGAGCGCCACTTCAACGAATTCTACGACGCCTACACCACCAGCCTCGGCACTAACCGCACCGAAAATATGGCAGTTTGGATTAGTGGCTTCTTTGGTTCAGGTAAATCTCACTTCCTCAAAATGCTTGCCTACCTCCTCGAAAACAGAAACATTGATGGCAAAAATGCCGTTGATTATTTCGAGCCCAAGATCAAAGACGCCATGCTCTTTGGCAACATCAAGCGTTCAGGCGTCACTACTTCCGATGTCATCCTTTTTAATATCGACACCAAAGCCGGTCTAGAAAACACCACACAGAAAGACCGCATTTTGAAAGTCCTCGAAAACGTCTTCAACGAGAAACTCGGCTACTCCCATATTAATTATGTCGCCGATATCGAGCGTTATCTCGACGAAAACGGCAAATACGACGAATTCAAATCCAAATTTGAAGAAGGTTGGGAAAACGTTCGCAACGATTTCGATTTCGAGCAAGACCGCATCGCCGAAGCCTACGCCGAAGTTATGAATACCACCACCGAAGAAGCCAATCGTATCTTCGATTCCCGTCGCGATAATCACGACATTTCTCCCGAGAAATTCGCCGAACGCATCCAGAAATACATCGAAGAAAAAGGAGGCGACCACCACGTCATCTTTCTCATCGATGAAATCGGCCAATACATCGGAGATCAAGGTAGTCTCATGCTCAATCTTCAATCCATCGTTGAGGAACTCGGTGTCCGCACTGGCGGCAAAGCCTGGGTAGTTTGTACCAGCCAGGAGGCCATTGATGAAGTCGTCAAAAGCGAGAGGTTCAAGCGCAATGACTTCTCCAAGATTCTTGGTCGCTTTGATACCAAAATCAAACTAGCTTCCACCGACATCGAAGAGGTCATCAAAGCTCGCCTCCTTGAAAAAACCGATGCCGCCGCCGACACCTTGCGTGCTCGCTACGAACAGGATGGTGCCGACATTCGCAACTCTTTCTCCTTCTCTGCCAGCACCCAAACTCAGAAGCTTTACAAGGATACCGACGATTTCATCGCCACCTATCCATACATTCCATATCAATTCGCTCTAGTCCAGAATACCTACACTTATATCCGCACCAAAGGCTTCGCTGGCGCCCATCTTTCCTCTGGCGCTCGTTCCCTGCTTAGCGCCGTCCAAGAGACAGCCATCAAGAATCAAAATGCCGAAATCGGCGCACTTATTCCTTTCTCGGCTTTCTATGACACCATTAGCACTGCAGTAGATTCTTCCGTCGAGCAAATCATCACCCGCGCTGAAGCGCTCGCCATCGAAGGTAAACTCAATCAAGAAGATATCCCTATTCTAAAGACTCTCTTCATGCTTCGTGGCTCCAACACCCTTCCGCCGACCATCGAAAACATCACTACCCTGGAGCTCACCCAGCTCGGCGAAGACAAACTCGAGCTAGAAAAGCGCATTAAAGCCAGTCTCCGTCGTCTTGAAGATGAAGTCTTCATCCAAAAAAGCGGCGATAACTACAATTTCTTAACCGACGAAGAGCAAGAAATCAATCGCGCCATCCAAGACGAAAACGTCAACCCAGATGAAGTCAACGAGCGCATCGGTGGTATCGTCCTCGGTCTTTGCGAAGGCAATAAGTTCAATTATCAAGATAAACGCATCTTCTCTACTGACTACTACCTCAACGATCGCAAACTTACCGCCGGTAACAACGACATCTGCCTCGTCTTTACCACTTCCGCCGAAAATGCCAAAAACCAATCAATTATCAACGTAGATCAAGCCTACATTGCCATCGAGCCAAGCGACGAGACGCAAGATCTCTTACGTCGCGCTATCAGAATTGAGAAATTCCAACGCAAAAACTCCGGCATTGCGAAATCCGAAGATCGTCAAAGAATCATCAACGCCAGAGTTAACGAGATGAACGCCATGAGAGATAAAGTCCGTGCCGACATCGCCGACTATCTCGAATCCGCCCCAGTCTATATCGGTGGAGGCCAAATCGACATCCCGAGCGCCGACCCCAAATCACGTCTCAAACTCATCCAAAGTGAGCTAGTCAAAAACACTTTCACTAAGCTCGACTTCATCAAATCCAAAAAAACCACCTCCGACGCCCGTACCCTTCTCAATAAATCAAAAGAAGAAGTAGTAACGCCAGTCAATCCCGAAGCCACCGAAGCTGTCTTTGAGTTCATCAATGAGCGCGCTATCAATCATTACCCACAAACCCAGCTCTCCGACCTCATCAGTCAGTTCGCCAAGCGCCCCTACGGCTTTGATACTGACGACGTAGTTTATCTGGTTGCTTCGCTTACTCGCGACGGCAAATTCTCCGTCTCTAAATCTAATTCTACTTTGAGCCTCGGTGAATTATCTAACGCCCTCGCCCAATCCCGCGAATACGATAATATCTACATCAAAATTCGCGAAAAAGTCGCAAGCGACCTTCTCGCCACCGCTAAAGATGTTTTGAAAAACGCCTTCGAGCGAAGCATCCCCACTTCAAACGAAGACGAAGTCACCGAGCAGCTTCGTGATGCTATCGAGGATGCCAAAGATACAGCTAGCAACCTCTTAGTCCGCTATGCTTCATCTAATAGCTTCAAATACCCAGGCGAAGATGCCGTGAAAAGTGCCGATAAACTCTTACGTGAACTCTTCCAAATCAAAGACAACGCCGAGCTCTTTAACACGGTAAGCGAAAAAGGCGCCGAAATCATTGCCGTAATGCAAGCTCTCGCTCCAGTTAAAGAATTCTTCAATGGCTCGCAAGTCAAAATCTTTGATGACACCGTCAAAGTTATGTCCGATTATGGCGCTCAGTCACTACTCTACACCATAGAAGGTGACGAACCGGCCAAGATCCGTGAGATTTTGACCAATCCTGAACCATATCGTAGTATCTCGAATCTCCCAGCTCTCACCACCTCTCTCCGCAACAAACTCGATGAAATTACCGAACGTCTCCGCAAAGCTGAAGAGGAGCGCAGGAAGCAAGAGGAAGAAGCCCGCAAGCAAGCCGCCGAAGCTGGCACCGATACTCCGGCAGCGACCGTTAAGAAGCATACCATCCGCCCCGGCGATTTAACTACTAATGTAAAAACTCGCACTCTAAAATCCGAGCAGGATGTCGATAAACTTCTTTCCGAATTGAAATCATATTTAATGGCACAATTAAACGATAACGACGAATTGGAGGTCTTCTAATGGACAAAAACACTCTCAAATCTTTCGCGATGGACGCTCGCAAAAAGCTCACCGAACGCATGAAAGTAATACTAGACAATCTTCATATTGAAGAAGAATTACAATTCACCCAGCATGGCGACCTCTACGAAAACACCGAGCATAAGCTCCAAGCCATGTCCACCGCCGATTACGAGCGTTACCAGAAACTAAAAGCCGTCGTTGCTCGTGACGGCATCAAATCCGTAATCGAAAAGTCCGCTTACACCTGGTTTAATCGCATCGTCGCCATTCACTATATGGAAGTTAATAATTTTCTACCCCTCGGTCACAACTTTGAATCATTAGATATCAAAGTTCTCTGTGACAAATCTGGCCACGATTTCCGCAATCCCGAGATCATGACCATGTCCAAACTCCGTGAAACCGCTCTCGATATCGACTACGCAAAGCTTTCCATAATGAATGACCAAGAAAAGTATAAGACCATAATTCTAGCCATTGTCAAGCGTCTCGGCCAAGCCATCCCCGATGTCTTCGACGGTGACACCGAAAATATCGACGCCCTTATCCCAGACAACCTACTAGCCCCTAATGGCTTAAACGATTGCATCTTACGGCTTGGCGAGGAGCAATTCAAACACACCGAAGTTATCGGTTGGCTCTACCAATACTACAACCAAGCCGAAAAAGACAGAGTAATGGATAAAAAAGCATTATCCAAAGAAGAAATACCGTTTGCCACGCAAATCTTCACTCCCGACTGGATAGTAAAATACCTTGTCGAAAACTCTCTCGGTCGTTACTGGCTTGATCGCCATCCGAATTCTACCTTAGAGCAAAAATGGGAATACCTCGTCAAGAAATCCGGACCTTCCGAAATTATTCATGACGGTCGCAAAATCGAAGACATCACTTTCATTGATCCCTGCTCCGGCTCTGGTCATATTTTGATTTATGCCTTTGAAGTCTTTTACCAAATCTACCTTTCCGAAGGTTACCCCAAAGCCGAGATCCCGCAACTTATTCTAAACAACAATCTCTACGGTCTCGATATTGATGACCGCGCCAACCAGCTTTCCATTCTTTCCTGTATGCTGGTCGCCCGTAAATACGATGACAAGATTTTCGCAAAACCCATCAAACAACACATTTTAAGTATCCATGAAAGCAACAAATTGAATCTCTCTACCTTCTCCCCCACCGGCGAAGCCAAAGATATCCTAGACTATATTATGTCCACCTTCCGCGATGCTAAAGAATACGGCTCCATCCTCAAAGTTCGCAACATGAATTACGACGTGCTTCGTGAAGCCGTGAAGAATGACTCTATCGCCACAACCTTCGGTCTCAACAAGGCCATCGAACCACTTATCGCTCAAGCCGAAGTCTTGAATAGAAAGTATACCATCGCCACAACAAATCCGCCATACACGAATAAATACAATTCAGCAATAAGCTCCTTCATAAAGGAAAACTACCCAGATAGTAAGGCGAATATGTCCGCAATCTTTATGGAAAAGTGTTTAAATACTCTCGAAAACGACGGGTATGTAGCCATGATTACACCTGATGCCTGGATGTATCAGAAAAGATACCAGCGCCTCAGAGAATCATATTTGCAAACTGGAGGAGTAAGTAGCATGATGCACGTTGGATATGGTGTGTTTGAGGGTATTGGGCAAAAAATTAAACCTACAGCCTTTGTGCTTTCAAAAAACACAAAAGCCATTGGGACATTCATAAAACTAGATGAAATCAAAATCCAAGAAAAAGAAAAAACATTCTTAGATGCTACCCAGGGGAAACAAGATAATCTTGTTTTTAAATGTACATCTCAGACATTTATGTTGTTTTCTGAATCGGCAATGATTTACTGGGCATCAGAAGCAATAAAAAACGTACTAAAGAATTCTAAAACGCTAAATACTTACGTATTACCGATACATGGCCTAGTAACTGGTGACAATAACAGATTCCTGAGAGCCTGGTGGGAGCCAAGTTACGGTAAAACCTGTCTAAAACCGAAAACCGTTTCGGAAGCAAAGGAATCAGATGCAAAATGGTTCGCTTATAACAAAGGTGGTAGATACAGGAAATGGTACGGCAATAATGATTTTATTATTAATTGGAAAAACAACGGAGAAGAAATTAAGAAACTTGGAAAATTTACAAATTTGCCAACACGCCCATTTGAATCCGCAGTCGGATGGACCGGCATAGCAAGTGACGATATCTCATTTAGATATAAACCAGTTGGCTCAATCTCTGATGGCTCTGGCCCAAGTTTTTATGGAAAGGAAGAGGATCTATCATATATCCAAGGCTTAGTTAATACAAACGTAATGTTGAAAATCGCAAAAATGATTTCTCCGGCTCTCGGTAATGAAATTGGACAAATAGGTACTTACCCTATTATTTATTCAAACAACCGTAAGAGTGATATTGTCAATATTACAGAAGAGTGCCGCACCATATCTAAAGACGATTGGAACGATTATGAAACCTCTTGGGAATTCGAAAACCATCCCCTCTTCAAGTATAAAACTGATAGTAATAAACTTTCCGATGCCTTTTCCGCTTACGAAAAGCATTGTAAAGAACGTTTCAATCAGCTAAAAGCCAACGAAGAAAAGCTCAACGAAATCGCTATCGACTTATACGGCTTACAGGACGAGCTTACGCCCGAAGTCCCCGACAAACGCATCACCGTTCGCCCAGCCGACCATTCCCGCGAAGCCAAATCCTTCCTTTCCTACTTTATCGGTTGTGTTATGGGTCGCTATGCTACTGATAAAAAAGGCGTCCAATACGCCGGAGAAGGCACTGAACTCCCTAAGAACAATACTGTCGATAACGACGGCATCATCACCATTATGGATCGTGAGGCCATCGGCAAAGACGACGTCATGAATAAGCTCCGCAATTTCCTTACCGATAATTTCGGCTTTAACACCCTCTCCGCCAACCTAGACTGGCTCGCCGAAGGTCTCGGTCGCAAGAGCACTGAGAATAGTGAAGATGTCATACGCGCTCATTTCGTATATGACTTCGCTAATTACCATAATAATACATACACAATCGGCAACGCTGAAGGAAAACGTACAGTACCAATCTATTGGCAAATCTCCTCTGGTAAGCACAACGCCTTCAAAGCTCTCTTCTACATTCATCGCTACAACCCCGGTCTCATGGCCAAAGTTCGTGTCGATTATGTTAAACCCATCATGGATTACTACGATCATCGCCTTGAAGAAATCAAAACCGAGCTCCAATCCGCCAGCGGCATCAAATATAGTGAACTCTTAGACGAACAGTCCGACCTCACCGAGAAATCCAGAGAAATTCGAGAGTTCGACGATATCCTCCGCAATATCGCCAACAAGCGCATCGAACTCGACCTAGATGACGGCGTCAAGCGAAATTACATCAAGTTGTCCTACGCTGCCATGGACGTCAAAAAAGGCGCCCACATCCTAGGCGATGTTTTAAAAGATAAACCTCTAAAAGACGCCATTAAGGCAGAATATGGAGATTTTTAATGCAAAGCGATAACATTAACGACGAAATCCTCAAATATTTAAACGACCAGCTCGCGAAGCCTCTTCGTCCTGGCGAACCCCGCCACATCCTCATTTGGTACGACGAAGACGGTCAAAACGCTGAGTATCTAAGCGACCTCGCTTCCGATAATCTAGAAGTTATCGTCTATGACGACAACCCCATGTTTATCGAAAACCACATCGCAAACCTTGCCCCCGGCGTTAATGTCCTAGTTTACAGCGACAAAACGCACGACAATCGCGAGACTAATCCACTCATCGCCCTAGAGATGCGAAACCCCAGCGGCGTCTTCATTCCAGATGAAATCAACCTAGATATCAATACTCTCGGGCTCGCCCAGCATCATCGTTCCGTCGTCGAGCGCAACAAGCGCTTCTTTAAAAACAAAGCCCGCATCGATAAAATCAAAACTTACCTCCCAGATAATCCTACGAGCGACGAATTAAGTTACGCCTTCCTCGCCACCAATTTCGATGCCGACTCAATTCGCAAAGACCGCCTCCTTGTCGCCGTTTTCCGTAGCTTCATGCAAAACCCCACTGAATTCGTCAAGAATCTCAAATTCATCGATGAAGAATACCTAGCCGGATTACTAATCGACGAATTTGGTGACAAAAGTATTACATTTGAAAATTTCAATACCACTTTTGAGCGTATCATTATTTCCTATTTCTTCTCCAATCTCGATGGCGTAAACACCATCCCACGTTTACGTGAATTAATCCTGCCTAAAGAATTCTTCGCTAATATCAATATGCTAGTACACGATTTACTAAGCGATAGTAGTACCGCCAGTCTTTACCAAGAATACGCCGAACGCATCGCTACGAAATACAACATTGCCGAAATCCTCGAGCAACTAGAGCTAGAATCCTACATCAATGCCGACACTTTCGAAGTAATTGATATTGCCATCATTAAGAAATTACTCGCTAAGCTAGATCAAAACGAGCCCATCACCGAAGAACTCCACACTCGCCGCACCAAGAATTTCTGCGAAAAGTATCACCCCGATTACAAGATGCTAAACTACGCCGACAAGTTCTTTGGCTCCGTCAAGCAAAACCTGCTCAGTATCGTCGAGAGTAACCGCGACCGTCTGGTCAAACTCTACACTGATAAACTCTACGAAATAGATACCTTCTATCGTAAGTTTAATCAAGCCTACCAAGAATCCACCAAAAGCGACGATTATCTCGGTTTAATCGAACATATCGAAAACACTTATGTTATGGAATACTGTGATCGTCTCGCCGAAAAATGGTGTAATTCTATTTCCGGTATCGAATGGGATTCGGGCGACACTAAGCTTCAGCAGAATTTCTATGACGATAACCTCCGACCTCTAGATGCCAAAAAAGACCGCGTCTTCGTCATCATCTCCGATGCTATGCGCTACGAAGTCGCTTCCGAACTTGCCACCAAACTCCGCAAGTCCGGCGCCGACATTTCACTAGACTCAATGATTGGCGTAATTCCCTCTTATACACAGCTCGGCATGGCGGCACTTTTACCACACGGCAAACTCACAATCAACGATGACAGCACCGTCTCATCCGACGATAATTCTACCGCCGGCACCGATAATCGTAATAAGATATTGGTTACTGCCAACGAGAACAATCTCGCCGTCACCTACGATGATTTGCCCAAGCGCAAATCCGACTGGAAGACGCTTTTCTCCGGCAAGAAATATGTCTACATCTACCACGACGTCATCGATAAAGTTGGCGAAAGCGACGACAAAATGGTTTTTGATGCCTGCGTACGTGCTATCAAAGAGTTAGAGCAACTAGTCCTTGAGCTCCACACTACTTTCAGTGGCGTCAATGTTATTCTAACTTCCGACCATGGTTTCTTCTATCGCAACGTCGATCTCGACAAAATCGACGAAGGTACCGACGCCAAGAAGATTAAGGACCGCTATTCCCTCTCAACCACACCAGGTGATCCTGCCGACAATCTCAGCTTCAAGATGAGTTATTTAAACCCCAACGACACTCGCTATATTAACATCCCTCGTGGTAGTATGGCCTACAAAAAACGTGGTGGCACCAGTAATTACATCCACGGTGGCGCCATGCCTCAGGAAATCATCATCCCGAAGTTATCCTTCAAATCCTCCCGCCAAACCACCACTCTTCCACAAGTCAAGATTCTCTACAATGGCATCAGCACTAAGATTACTAATGCCATTACCTTCCTCAACTTCATCCAAGACAATCCCGTTTCCGAAGAAAAGATTTCTGCTACCTACAAAGTTTACTTCGAAGACGCTGACGGCAACCGCATCAGTGACGAAGTCACCATTATCGCCGACTCTTCCGACCCAGATCCCGCCAAGCGTGAATTCAAAGAAAAATTTGTTTTCTCCCAGAATCGCACCTACGATAAAAACGCCAATTATTTCCTCGTAATCACCGACGGTGCTGGTTATGAAGAACGTATCAACTTTAAGATCGACATCATCATGTCACTATTATAGAAAGGAGCCAATATGGACAAAGTCATGATTAGTAACAAACTAAACCAAGTCTTCCCTGGCAAAGTCGTCCGGAAAGACTTGACCAAAAAAATCAAAGAAGGTGCCAATGTCCCAGTATATGTCTTGGAATATCTTCTCGGCATGTTTTGCGCCACCAATGACGAATCCGCTATAGAAGACGGCGTCGTTATGGTAAAGAAAATTCTCGCCGACAATTTCGTCCGTCCCGACGAAGCCGAAAAAGTTAAAAGCCTTATTCGCGAGCGCACCCAATATACCGTAATCGACAAAATCACCGTTCGACTTAACGAACGCGAGGATCGTTACGAAGCAGAATTCTCCAACCTCGGCATCAAGCGTGCTTATATCTCCCCAGAAATCGTTAAACAATTTGAAAAACTTCTCGTTGGTGGTATTTGGTGTATTTCTAGAGTCAGTTATTATCATGGTGACAATGATGACGATACTCCGTCTTTACCTTTCGTAGTTAGCGAAGTCAAACCAATCCAACTCCCCAGCATGGATTTTGAAGAACTCGTGAATGGTCGCAAATCGTTTACGAAAGATGAATGGATTGATATTTTAATTCGCTCTATGGGCATGGAGCCAAGTCATTTGGAATACCGCCAAAAATGGCACATGCTAGAACGTGCCGTTCCGCTCGTCGAGAATAACTACAATATGTGCGAATTAGGACCTCGTGGCACTGGTAAATCACATATCTACAAAGAAATCTCGCCCAACTCTATTCTTGTATCTGGCGGTCAAACCACCGTTGCCAATCTTTTCTACAATATGGCTTCTCGCACCGTTGGTTTAGTCGGACTTTGGGATTGTGTTGCTTTTGATGAGGTTGCTGGCATTACTTTCAAGGATAAAGACGGTGTTCAAATCATGAAAGATTATATGGCCTCCGGCTCCTTCGCTCGCGGAAAAGAAGAAAAAAGTGCCAAGGCTTCTATGGTATTCGTTGGCAACATCAACCAATCGGTTCAGGATATTTTGGCTGCTAATTCACATCTATTTGCTCCATTCCCATCCGCCATGCGTGATGACTCAGCTTTCTTCGACCGCATGCATTATTATTTACCAGGCTGGGAAGTTCCCAAGATGCGTCCAGAGCTAATTACTGATGATTATGGGTTTATCACCGATTATCTATCAGAATTCTTCCGCGAGCTCAGGAAACGAAATTTCTCAGATGCGTTTGATCAGTATTTCAAACTCGGCCACGACCTAAACCAACGCGACGTCATCGCCGTCCGCAAAACCGTTTCTGGCTTAGTAAAACTATTGTACCCAGGTGGAGATTACACCAAAGAAGATATTGCTGAAATTCTTGAGTATGCTCTCGAAGGTCGCCGTCGCGTCAAAGAACAACTCTTCCGTATCGAAGGCGCCGAATTCGCCGACCGCAATTTCACCTACATCGACAAAGAATCGAACGAAGAAATCCCAGTTGCCATCCCAGAATTATCCAACTAACAACTCATTAAAACTTTATAAAAACTATCAAGTATTACGAAGAACGTGATAGTTTTTATATGTTTAATATCACGTCTGTATATTTTTTGTTTACATATAAATATCGATTTCTCTTTGGTTGCCTCTTCTTATCTAGAATATGTTCAGTTTCTAGTGCTGCCAAATATTTTCTTGCAGTCACTTGGCTAACTCCAATTTCTTTTTCAAAATCTTTTTCCGTAAAATATGCTCTTGAGAACAAGAAATCCACCAATTCTGAAGAATAAATGCCTGGATACTTTTCTTTAATCAAAGCTTTTGTTTTGCTCAAATTATTTTGAATTTTCTGCAAAACATTTGTAGTGTAATCCGCTTGTTTTTCAGTTGCTTCAACAATGAATAGAATCCAACTCTTCCAATCTCCGTTATTAGTAACTCCCCTAATTAACTCATAATACTTATCCCTGTTATTTAATATATATTGGCTTATAAACAAAACCGGAACCGGCAATTCATTCTGCACCATCAAGTATAGCGGCATCAGAATCCTACCGGTTCTACCATTTCCATCCCCAAATGGATGTATCGCTTCAAATTGATAATGCAAAATAGCCATCCTAGCATACACTTCATGTGTAGGTGCTTTATCGTTATAATACCTCTCATAGTTTGACAACAAATCCCTAATTTTCTTCTCTCCAACCGGTGGAGTATAATACACTTTTTTTGTCACTGGATTTTTTAGTGTAGTCCCGGGATAATTCCTGATTCCATTCTGAGTAGGTTCTAACGTTTTTTGCAATTTAATATAATCATTAGTAGCCAAAAAACCGCGATTATTAACAATATGCGCACCCTGCTCCAAGGCGTCAGTATAACGCAAAGTCTCTTTTTCAACAGGCTCTAAATTTCTTATCTTTTCTATTTTGGCAATGTAAATGTCATCATTTGTCGTTATAATGTTTTCGACTCCAGAACTAGCAACAGCCTCAGGGACAAACAAAGGAGAAAAAAGATCAATTGCGTTAGCGATAGTACGTTTACTAAGAGTTAACCTAGTTCTAAGTTGAGACACGGAACGGCTAGCCTTCATTGACGCAATCAATATATCAGGGTCTCTAAAATCAACGCCTGGAGGCAATGTTGCCAAGCTATTGTTTGGTAGTTCTGGATTAAACACTTTATTCATACTTGATAATTTTATCAAAAAACTATCAAGTTGTCAACAAGTACTTGATAGTTCTTTATTCATACTCAAGCTGAGCATAATAATCGAGTCACTCCCAAACCGAAACCCATTCCATAGTAAACCTCTATTTTCACCCAGTGCCAATTCCATCTTGTCACCATTCGGCAATTCCTTACTCCATAATTCACGGTTGTACCGCTACGGAATAACACTCACCGAGTCCGGGCCAAAATAACTATTATAATAATCAAACATACGCCCTAATACAGTTCTTGCAAAAACTTGGGAGTTATTCTATACGAACCATTATCATCAACAAATACCAGATACCCATCATCTCTCAAAGCTTGTAAACTACGTCTTATAGAGCTCCTAATAGTGTGGTTTTCTGGAAATTTCTTAGCCAAATCTGATTCAAATCTATACATATCTTCCAGAGTAAATCTAATCATGTTGTTGAGTTTTATGTATTCCTTAAGCGCATCATACCAATTGATTGTCTTAATCTGGTTTCCCCTAAAAAACATATTTGCGGCCTCCTCCGTTCCATTCTTCATTACTTCATAGTATCTTATCCCCTCATATTCATCGACTAAACATAAATCATGACGCCACATTTCTGGATTATCTCCAAACCAAATTTTACATAAATTTTGAATATTAAAAAATGGTTTACCAGTAGAAGCGGCAGATGATTTAATCGCACGGATATCTTCCGCCACCTCTTTTGCAGAAATAATTTTTCTACCATCATCTAGTATTGCTGCCTCTATTAAATAGTATTTATCATTATCGGCGGCTACGCCAAACAAGCGTCCGTTTTTTGTAATTCTTGCACCGGTATTAGTTTCCTCTGATCTCGACTGAGTACTTTTCACGTTCAGAGGATTAGCGTTCATAAATTGCATTGATAATTCTCCCATCCATACTCCTTTCTTTCTATTAATGCTAAAATTATACCAAACATTAAATACAATGTCAATACATAAAATACATAGAGTACATATAATACATATATCCTAGTCTACTTCATCTTCTCTGGTTTATTACAAATCTAGGTTTTTACTAATTCTCTCGCCCCTCCTCCCCACAAACTCCACTTCCCTCTCCAAAAACTCCAAATACCCCTCCACCGTCTGCGGAATCGGATTATCCGAAAAATCTTTCCACCCGTCCCAAAACCTCACAGCAGAATAATCCTCACTCACCAAATCCTGCAACAAGAAAAAATCCACATACCCCCTAAAATCCCCAAACAAATCAAAAAACGCACTATCCGAGCAAAGCACCTCATATAGCGGGCTAGAAGCACCCGCATAATACCGCCGAATGCATTCCAACGTCAAATCAAACCTATCACAAATCAAAGGATTCACCCCACGCGCCTGGTTAATGCTCCTCGCATGCTTCGGAAAGATAATCTCCCCACCAATCGTATAAGTTTTATGCAAGAAATCCTCCACAAATCCCCGATAATCATCCATCGATTCGGCCACCTGCTCCAGCAAAGCCCTCTGCCTCTTATACCGAAAGCTCGTAATGAACGAATCGCTCCCAAATCGAAACCCATTCCATGACAAACTCCCATTCTCGCCGAGCGCCAGCTCCATCTTTTCCCCATTCGGCAACTCCTTACTCCATAGCTCCTGATTATACCTCTGCAAAACTACACTCGCCGAATCCGGATCAGAACCCCCTCCGCCCAATCCATCATTATTCTCCCAAAACCTATCCCAATACCCCGGCGAATCGGAAGTAAAATCAAACTTCACATTTATCATTTTTCATTCTTTCCTTGCTTGCACTATTCCTTCTACGGTCGCCGTTACAATTTTCCCCAGCTTCTCAGCATCATCCACCTCATCCACCAAATACATCGGCGTCTTGGCTCCCTCATATGGCAGCACCTCACTCATCCCAAAACCATCGTTGACCCCAACCACCTTTTTCAAAAGTAATCTATCATCATAAATCCCGCCAAATAACACCCCATCCGCATACAATAAAAACTCCCCCATCATCGAACGACAAGACACCCCTGGCACTCCAGAAAGTTGTCCTAAGATATAATCACGGAACTCTTTACTGCTCGCCACCCTAATCCTTCTTCCACCTCTTCAGCGTCGGGAACACCTTCGTACAATACTCCTTCATCTGCTCATTTGTCATCCCCGCCTGCTCACCAAACTGCGAGCATTTCTCAATATATTCCTCCATCGTACACTTATCCAAAAACTCACCCTTATCATAACACCACTTACAATAATCCTTATTCACACTCCCATCCGCATTCGTACCGAACATATCGTCCGACGTTAGTGGCATCGCGCAACTTTGACAAATAGCTTGTTCCATATAATCCTTTCTTTCTTTATTACCATTATATCATCACAATATAGCACAAATTGTAATATAATAATTACATGGACAAAAAGATTATCGCTATAATCTTAATCATTTCCGGACTCCTCGCAATCACTGCAGGAGCAATTTTATTATTTACCGGAAAGCCTAAAGATGATAGCTTAGATCAATCAAATCGATCAACTAAAACGGAGGAAACTACAACCATGAATAGCAACAAAACACTCGTCATCTACTTCTCAGCCCAAAATCACACTAGGAGCGTCGCAACTAGAATCGCGGCAAACTTAAACGCCGATATCTTCGAAATCGAACCAGCCGAACCCTACACCGAAGAAGATCTCGACTGGACCGCTTCCGACTCACGTGTTTCCAGGGAACACGACGACGCATCTCTCCAAGACGTCGCTCTTAAAACCACAGCCGTTCCCAATTGGGATTCATACGACACCGTCCTCATCGGCTACCCAATCTGGTGGGGTCTCTCCGCTTGGCCAGTCGATTCTTTCGTCAAGCAAACCGACTTCACTGGCAAGACAGTTATTCCCTTCTGCACCTCTCACTCCTCCGGCCTAGGTAGCAGTGACACCAACTTACACTCCAAAACCACTACTGGCAATTGGCAACCTGGCCACCGCTTCTCCCAGGACGCCACCGATGCCGACGTTAAAGAATGGACCGATAGCCTATGAGCCTCATCGTTAATATCTACTATACCGGCGAGAACGGCAACGCCAGGAAATTCGCCGAAGAAATGGTGAGTAGTGGCGTCGTCGACCAAATCCGAGATGAAGTTGGCAACGAAAGATATGATTACTTCTTCCCAATGGACGACCCAGAGACTGTCCTTCTTATCGACAAATGGACCGACCAATCCGCCCTTGATGCCCACCACCAAACCCCCATGATGGAGAAAATCGCCACTCTCCGCGACAAATACCACCTACGCATGCGTGTCGAAAAATTCTTTTCAGTTTAGTTTCAGCAATCACAATTATAATAATCATATAATAATTACGAAGGAGCACAAACTATGGAAAACGAAGAACCTATGAAAAAAGATACCACCAAGGAAAAGATTATTCTTTTCGTCATTGGCGTTTTAACTGGCGCAGTAATTTCGACCAGCGCATTTTTCGCCTATATTAAGCTTGCCGGAGTTGGGGTGAATAGCGGCAATCAATCAATGCAAATGCCAGGCGGCACCCCACCCGAAATGCCGAGTAACAGCCAAGGCGGCACTCCACCCGAAATGCCTAACGGAGACCAGGAAGGCACCCCACCGGAAATGCCAAGTGGCGAAAACAATTCTGGCAATACCGAAAATCAAGACGACCAAAATAATCAAGGCGGTACTTCGCGCTCTAAATCCAAAAATAATAAAACTCAAAGCACTAATAGTTAGGAGCAATAATGAATAAGAAACAAATTATTACGTATTCTTCCATTATCGCTGCCTTAGTAATAACTCTAGGCGCATTATGGGCGTTAATCATCACCACGGTTAATACTGACGGCAACGTAGCCAACGGTCCCAACCAGTCGATGAGCGCGAATACTTCTACTGCAACCTATTCTGCCACCAAAACAATCACCGAAAACGAGACCATCACCACCGGCGAATTCACTTCTACCAACGCTGACGAGAACGCTATTCTCGCCACCGGCAGCATCACTGCCAACCTCTCAAACATCACCGTCACCAAAACCGGTGACTCCGATGGTGGTGACAATACCAGTTTCTATGGTACCAACTCTGCCATCTTAGCGAGTACAGGCGCCACATTAAACATCAAGAACGCCCAAATCACCACCAACGCCACCGGCGCCAACGGCGTCTTCAGCTATGGCGGTTCTGCTACTACAAATAATAGCAATTCCGATGGTACCACAGTTAATATTTCCGACTCTACCATCGAAACCACCAAGGACAACTCCGGTGGCATTATGACCACTGGCGGCGGCACTATGAATGCTACCAATCTTACCATCACCACCGCCGGCACTTCTAGCGCCGCTATCCGCTCCGACCGCGGCGGTGGCACTGTCACCGTTGACCAAGGCACCTACAAAACCACCGGCAAAGGTTCCCCCGCTATTTATTCTACGGCTGACATTACCGTGAAAAACGCCAACCTCATTGCCACCGCCTCCGAAGGTGTCGTCATCGAAGGCAAAAACAGTGTCACCCTCGAAAACACCACTTTAACCGACACCAATAATACTTTAAACGGTCAGTCCACCACCTATAAAAACATCTTCCTCTACCAATCTATGTCGGGCGATGCGGCTAGTGGCCAAGCCGTCTTCACCGCAAAGAACTCCACCATCACGACCAATCAAGGCGACAGTTTTTATGTCACCAATACTACTGCCGAGATTAATCTAGAAAACAATCAAATCATTAATAATGACAGCACTGGCAACTTCCTCCGCATCCAAAAAGACTCTTGGGGCAACTCTGGCAGCAACGGCGGCACTGTGACGCTAAATCTTACCAACCAAAAAGCCACCGGCAACATCGTCGTCGATTCCATTTCTAGCCTCACCATGAATCTGACCAACAATTCTTCGTTCATAGGCGCCATCAATGGTAAAAATGCAGGCGAAGTCAGCCTCACGCTAGATAAAACCAGCACTCTCACCCTAACTGGTGATACTTACCTAAAGTCCCTCATCAATGCTGATACCGCAAATAGTAATATCAATCTAAACGGCCACAAGCTTTACGTCGACGGTGTCGAATTATAATAATACCTCGCACATTCAACCCACTTATGCTATAATAGATACATAGCTAAAGGAGTTGAGGTGCGAGTTATTAATTTTTTCGAAACTAAACATAAACAACTGTTATCTGTCATATCTGCTGGGTTAATTATTGTAGGTGTGTCCAGCCCATTTACGCATTACGCATCAGCCACCAGTATTCCAAACGAAAT
Source organism: Candidatus Saccharimonadota bacterium (assembly GCA_030528995.1). Classification (GTDB taxonomy): domain Bacteria; phylum Patescibacteriota; class Saccharimonadia; order Saccharimonadales; family Saccharimonadaceae; genus Nanosyncoccus. The sequence continues at coordinate 24,001 of JAUMXR010000002.1, forward strand.
TACCGTCACTTACCCATATTATGGCTTCGTAGAAAATCCAGATCACCCTTGGGAAACCGTCTTCGACGCCCTCGACGAAACTGGCACTATTAATTATAGCGATACTTATTTCGATGAACCTTCACCTGGCGACCACCCCAAGCTCCGCGCTGTGTCTTATGCTCTGGCTCTCGCCGGTTACGAAAACCAAGCCGATGGTTACCCATTCGACCCGTCCACTCCTAACCCGAAGCTCTACAATCTCCTAAACCAACTCGGCTTCTCCGACCACGAAAGCTGGGATATCTCCTCCGAAGCAGACGGCCACTCCATGGGCACCACCATCGCCTACAAAACTCTGCCGAGCGGCCAAGAACTTATCGTAGTAGCTCCCCGCAATTATAATTACATGACCGAATGGCTTTCCAATTTCAACGTCGGCACCGCTGGTGACCATGCTGGTTTCTCCGAATCCGCCAACCGCATCATCGACAGATTTAATCAATATGTTACCGACCACAATTTCACTAACTATAAAACTTGGGCCGTCGGCTACTCTCGTGGTGGCGCTGTTATCGATCTCTTCGGCAAAGCCGTCAACGCCAATCTCGCCGATTATCAAATGTCGCCAGATGATTTTTATGTCTATACATTTGGTGCTCCAAGGGCTAGCACCGTAGTGACTAACTGCACCAACATCCATGACGTTAAAGATGGTAATGACTTATTACTCGGTTATGTTTTCCCAGAACTTTGGGGTTTTTATAACACTGGCACCTACGAAGAAATCCATCCAGCCGACCTCGACATCACCACTTCCATGGTTAGCATTGCTGACCTCGCTGACCCAGCTAGAGCTATCAATGTCCTCTCAGACAATGTCAGTCTCACCGAAGATGTCACTACTATGAACGGTCGCGATTTTATGGATGATTGGTTCCAATTTGTCACCGACCACGGCCTCACTCGCGAATATTTCGACACAACCGTCAAAGCGCCTCTTTCCGCCATCATGAAAATTTATCAAATGCGCACCATCGACCGTCAATCTGAACTAACGGATTTCATCAAAAACACGGACGGCGGTCTCGCTGGTATGGTCGCAGGTAACGCTCTTATGGATCTCATGATGGGCGGTTATGGCACGGATATAGAATCATCCCTCGCCAACTTCCCTGTCTACCAAGACCTCGTCAAAATCTTAAAAGGTACTGCTACCGACGCCGATGTTGATGAATTATTAACAAAGCTAACTACTTACATGGGTAACTACGGCGATTACGAAGCCATGTTTGGCGAAACCCCATCCATCACTGAAGACGAATTCAACGTCATCAAGACCAACCTCCCCGAGCTAGTCAGAGCCTTAGCGCCAATCCTCATCGCAGATGCGAAGTATACTCAAGAAACCTTCGGAGAAGATTACACTCTATATTACACTTATAGCATAGGAAAGAACGCCGAAAAACTTGTCATTGGCCACATTCCCGAGAGTATCATGCCAATCCTGAAAAGCCTCATCCCGGAAGACGACATAGATGTCCCAAATAGTGGCGTAGGTGGTCGTATCGACTCCATCGGCGCAACGGTTACCTCCACGGGCATCTTCGGTGAATCTGTTATTGCATCATTGTTTGGAGCTATTCTTTCCGTCGTCTTTCTCGGCTGCAAAGTTGGCCAACGTAAATCTCAACCTGTGCTATAATTACTCCAAAGGAGTATTATAAAATGAAACAAATCAAACCAATCATCTGGGGCATCGCTATCATCGCCCTAGGTATTATCTTTGGCGGCAACGCCCTTGGGTGGTTCAGCCTCGACATTTTCTTCGACGGCTGGTGGACCCTCTTTATCATCATACCAGGCATCGTCAGCCTTATCACTGACAAGGACAAAATTATGAGCCTTGGCTTTATCGCTGTCGGCGTCATCCTGTTACTCGCAGCTCAAGATGTGTTTTCATATGATGTCGCCTGGAAAGTTATCCTCGCCGTCTTCCTCGTTGCCGTTGGTCTTTCCATCATTGTTAGAAGTCTCTTTCATCGCAAAAATGACCAAGAAGTCGCGAAAAAAGTCGCCGAAGCCGAAAAAGACGGCAAAAACATGGATTCCCAGTTTGCCGCTTTCTCTGGTACTGACCGCGTCTACAAAGACGAAGTCTTCAATGGTTCCAATGTTGCTGCCATCTTCGGCGGGGTCAAGTTAGATCTCCGCCACGCCAAATTCGAAAAAGATACCGTCATCAAAGCCTTTGCTCTCTTCGGCGGTATCGACATTATCGTTCCGGCCGACGTCAAAGTCAAACTAAAATCCGGCTTCATCTTCGGCGGCTTCTCCGATGACCGCAAAAACCCTTCTGACAAAGGTAAATACACCATTTATATCGACGCAGCCGGCGGCTTTGGTGGCATCACCATCTCTGACAAAGACGACAAATAATTGACTAAGCTTTTAATCCTTCGCAAGTCTTCTCGACAATCTCCGCCAGTTTTTCCCTATCATCCACATCCTCCACCAAATACATCACTTTCCCGCCCTCGTACGGAATAGCCTCGCTCATCCCAAACTCATCATTAAACCCACGCACAATTTTTACTAGCAATCTATCATCATAAATCCCGCCAAACAATACGCCATCTGCATACAGCAAAAACTCTCCCATCATCGACCTACAGCTCACATTATTTATCAGTGACAATTGCTCTAATGTATAATATCTATACTCTTTCGTGCTCGCCATTACGCCTTAACCTCGTTTTTTCAACCACTTCGCTACATCATGAATTGCATTACCATAAAACATTGCCTTCTTCACAGGGTCTTCATCGCCAATCTCGGCCAAAGTTTTTGTCTCGCCGTCCGGCACGAAAAAGAAATCGTGCCACCGCCCGTCATTGCCACGCGCTTCACTAGTAATCGTCCCGTAAGTCTCTCCGCTAAAAATCACTGGTTCCTCCCCCGGCTCACAATACGCAAAACAATGCTCAAGTCTCGCCTTGCGGTTTCTCTCGCCCTTTATCATTTTCAAAAACTTCTCCGTACCAATTTGCTTATCAAAATATGCATTATATGGGCCAGGCAAGCCGCCCAGCATTTCCAAATACAGCCCCGTATCGGATTTTAGACATGGCTTGCCCAACTTGTCCGCCGCATAACGTGCCGAAAACCCAGCCACTTCCGCGCAAGTCTTAGCTTGTATCTCGTAAATCTCAAAATCCGGATTAACCGCTTCAATATCAATTCCATATTTATCGCGAAGTACGAGCTCCGCCTCACGAATTTTCCATTTATTCGTGGTTAGATATATTAGTTCCATTTTATTCCTTTCAACTAAAAACTTTAATTTTGTCTGCTATTCCAGCTTCCTCAGCCAACTTTACGAACTCATCTACAGTTGCTAGCTCTGGATAGCCAGACTCAGGAGTCCGATAATGCATTGGTATAATACATTTCGGCCGGCAAGCTTCACAAATCTTTACAGCCATTTCAGCATCAATCGTATAATACCCGCCTACTGGTATCAGCAGATAATCCGCATTTGAAATCGCCTCCAGTTGTTCATCATTCGGGAAATGCCCCAAATCGCCTAGATGTACTAGTTTTTCGCCCGTAGCGGATGTAATCACAAAAATCGTATTCGGCCCCCGGAGAGTCCCGCCCTTATCATCATGAAAGCTCGGCGCCTCACGAATTTCAAAATCACAAGCGCCGTCGACTAACTCTACGCATTCCCTGCCACTGTGGTCAGCATGCTCATGCGAACAAATCACTTTTACTGCCGTTGCTCGTAGCGGCGCTAATCCAGGCACCGACCCGTCTTTATAAGGGTCAATCACAAGCGCCTCGTCTAGCCTAAAACACGAATGACCCAAATATTCAATCTTCATTTTTTTGTCCTTTTCTTGTTATGTTCTTTCATGATGCGACGAAACTCGTTAGGGTCGCGTGTTATTCTCTCGGTCTCCACTAAAACATTTGCAAAATCTGGGTCATCAAAATACATCGTTTTTGCTGCGTAACCGTCTGGTGAATATTTTCTTCTCAGATGAAAGCGAGCTTCTTCGATTACTTCATCTTCCGTCATTTCCGGATGAAGATGTTTAGTGTAATCAAATACCCGACTCAGCATCATTTCTATACTCGTGTTGCGATCGGCGGAAGATACCAGTTTGCCATAAATACTGCGCGGTTCATGGCCAAGTGAAGCACGATGATCCTCAACGGCCTCCGCCATCGTTTCAATTTCTTTCTTGGTAAAATGTTTTGCTAAAAATTCGTCCGCTCTTAGCATTTTTGCCGACTCAATATTATGCGTCTTGTTGTCGACCAGTCTTCCTAAGTCATGATATGCTGCTATCACATAGACCATATTGATATTTAACTCGGGTTTTTGTTCATAAAAGTGCAAACTTCGTTTAATTACCTGGTGAATATGTTTATCGGTATGGCCACCAATGCTATTGTATTGAGGTAGAATTTTTGTCTCAATATAATCTATTATCTCCGGGTCGACCGCTCGTTTGTTGGCCATTATTCTACCCCTTCCACTAACTCGAAACGCCACTTTTGCTTTACATCGGGATACTTTTCGGTGTCAACTGGGCTCAAAAACATCGACAAAGGCCTTGCATACAGTGCCCTATCTCCATAAAGTGCTCGATATATCACGAGTTTCTCGTTCGTTTCCGAATCGATTGCCTCATCCTCTACCACATACGAATTCCCCTTAAAATGTCGATATGTCCCATTGATTACTAGTTTTCTATCCATATTACCTCCTTTGTACGCCTGAAGCTGTAATCATTTTCTCATCGCCTTCAGCATTTCCTTTGCCTCCGGTCCCACCCGAAATGAATCACAAGCCTTGGATATAGTTTTATTATAAGTCCATTTTGGCATTTTAGAAACCCTTAGATATGCCAAAGTTTCCTCCGGATACTTGATAAAACATTCAGCTACTAACCACGCAATCGCCATCCGAATATAGTATTCTTTTCGGCCTGCCAACTTTTCCACTCGGTCAAAAATCACTGCGAGATAATCAAAATCTAAATAGTAACTTTTCAGTAGCACCAACCCCACTCTCACCGCAAATTCCCGTTTGTCTTCCAGCAACGGTTCAACCTTCCGTTCAAAAAATACTTCGCGCCGAGTTTTAATTTGTTTCTTTAGCCCAGAGCAAAACACATCGCAGGTGCACCAGTTATCAATATAACCGATTTGCGAATCAAACCATTCCATCATCTCATCGTATGGTAGTCGCGCAATCAGCATTCCTCTCGCCAGTACTTCTTCAATCGCCACTGGCTTCACCGCCAAAAACTCAGTAATTTTCTCATTTGGCACTTTCGCCGCTATCTCTCGAACCAAAGGAATCCTTACTCCGATAAAAGGCCTTTCGCTCGGAATCCCTTTCATCGTAAACTCACGATACTCATCCTCCGCCAAACTCGCTAGCGCCAATCTCATCTCCCGATAATCGTTTATCTGCTTCATATATCCATTATATAACAGAAAAAGCGAGACGTAGTCCGTCTCGCTAAAATAAGATTTTACCAAGCATTTTCTTTCAAATGATTGGCATCTCCGCGCTCAAACTGCAATGTTTTTTGTGCACGGGATTGGGGCCAAATCTTTACCCCGTTGCGCTCAATACAAAGCAGCTTTCCTGCGCTCGCGAAATTGCTCTCAATTTGATCCCGGATGTCACCATCATCTATGTCGCCATTGTCCAATTTGAATTTGCACGGCGTCTCGAACCCAGGTCGCGTTTCTATCTGAAAAGTATATTGCCCCTCCCGGCGCATCAGCGAGATAATCTCGTTGGTTAATAATTTGTGGCCCATAATTTTTCTGCTCCTTTCTAAAGTACAAAGCGGGAACCATCCCCGCTTTCATATCGAGTTGCTGATATTATAACATACTTTTCGCCAATAATCAAATCAGCATTCATTCCGTAAACCACTTCGGATACTTCCCTACCGCTCTAGCTTTAAAAATGCTATAATAAAACTTACAATATGAAATTCAAACGCGAATCCACTGTTGTTAAAACTAGCATTATTAGCATTCTTGCTAATTTCGTTTTGGTCGGTTTCAAGGCGGCGGTTGGCTTTATGTCGAATTCCATCGCCATTATTACCGATGCTGTCAATAACTTAAGTGATGCTCTTTCTAGCATTATCACCATCATCGGTACTAAACTCGCTGGCCGGGCACCTGACAAAAAGCACCCTTATGGCCACGGCCGTATTGAATACGTCACCTCCCTTGTGGTTTCCGCCATTGTTCTTTACGCCGGTATCACCGCCTTAGTGGAGTCCATCAAGAAAATTATTTACCCAGAGATTCCAGATTATAATACTCTCACTATTATTATTCTTGTTGCCGGTATTATTATTAAATTTGTACTAGGTCTCTTTGTTAAAAACACCGGCAAAAAAGTCCATTCCGATTCTCTCGTCGCGAGTGGCATCGACGCCTTCAATGATGGCCTTCTCTCCATTTCGGTGCTTGCTTCGGCTATTATTTATATGGTCTGGCAAGTCGACCTCGAAGCCTATGTTGGCATTCTAGTTTCCCTCTACATTATCAAGACTGGTATCGACCTCATCAAGGCCTCCGTCGATAATATCCTCGGTACTAGAGCCGAAAGTACGCTCACCAGAAAAATCAAAAAAGAAGTCACCAAAGATCCTGATGTCGAAGGCGCTTTTGACCTTGTGTTAAACGATTACGGTCCTGATAAATACTTAGGTTCTATTCACATCGAGATGCGAGATACTCTCACTGTCGCCGAACTTGACCAAATTTCTCGTCGCATTTCCAAAAACATTCTCGCAAAATACGGTGTCATTCTTCATACCATTGGCGTGTATTCCGTCAATACTAAAGACAAAACCATCGCGAAAATCCAGCAAGACATCCGCGACGTGGTCTTCTCCCACCAAGGCGTTCTCGAAATGCACGGCTTCTATCTAAATGAAACCGAAAAGACCATCAACTTCGACATCATTATTGATTTTGCCGTCGAAGACCGAAACAAGCTCTACGAGCATATTTACGATGAGGTCCAGGCCAAATACCCAGATTGCAAGCTTTACATTACTTTGGATGTCGACGCCAGTGACTAAAATGTGATATAATCATAACAATAATAGTAATGGGTGCGGCAATAAGGAGGTAACATGCTGACGCCAGCACAAATCTTAGAAAAAACCATCACCGTCGGTGAACAAAAAGCCAACCTCAAATGGTGGCAAATGCTCGTTCTCGGCATCTTCGCCGGGATGTTTATTGCGCTTGCCGCAACTGGAGCAACTTTTGGCAATATCTACGGCGGCAAAATTGCCGGAGCTTGTATTTTTACCGCAGGCCTCGCTATGGTAGTCGTGGCTGGTAGCGAACTGTTCACTGGCAACAACCTAATGCTCGCCGCCCTCTTTGACCGCAGAATCGGGTTAGTCAAACTTCTCAAAAACTGGATACTGGTATTTTTCGGAAATTTCCTCGGCGCTTTGTTCGTCGCCGCAATCGTTACATTAAGCGGAGTTTTTGGGCCAGTTTCCGAAACAGTTATAACGACAGCCAGCGCTAAAGTCAACCTCCCATTCTTCGAGGCGATTTTGCGTGGTGTTCTTTGTAATGTTTTGGTCTGTATCGCGGTCTGGATGGCTTTTGCCGCCAATACGGTTCAGGGCAAAATCGCCGCCGTTTTCCTTCCGGTAATGCTATTTGTGCTTTGTGGTTTTGAGCACTCCGTCGCCAATATGTTCTACATTCCAGCCGGCATGTTCCAAGGCGCCTTCACCGGAGCCGCGGCTCCCACCATTCTGGAGTTCCTACTTCGCAATCTCCTGCCAGTCACTATCGGCAATCTCATCGGTGGCGCTTGCCTCGTTGCTGGCGGCTATTATTTGGTTTATCATAAAACCACGCGCGTGGAGTCTCAGCCGGAGGCGATTGCTACTACGTCGCACAAAACGACCAAACACAAATCAAAACGAGCCTAATCCTTCTTCACCATCAAATCTTCTAGGCTTTTCCCCGGATTTAGCACATCGAAATCGATATATTTTTCGTCGCCCTTGTAACCGGATAGCTCGCCACGGTCTTTGTACTGCCAAATTGTCCAGTCGCCGCCGAACTCTAAATACACTGGGAAATACACATTGCGCGCCCAGATGGGATAATCAGAAAAATCATCACGCAAATATTTATCATAAACATCCTTCTGCGCGTATATCATTGGCTTAACTTTGTATTTATCCTCCATAACGGCCATAAAAATCTTAAGCTGCTTAGTCACTTCGCCTTTCTCGGGCGGATTCTCGGCGAATTTGCCATACATTTCGACATCTACGGCCGGGAGCAAACGACCGTCTAGTGAGCCCACGACTTCGATATATTTATCGGCCTGTGCTTCCCCGCCACTTTCGAACGAAAAGAAATGATAGGCCCCCGCCGCCATATTGGTGTCTTTGATGTTTTTCCAGTTAGCAGCGAATCTCTCGTCCACATGATTTATGCCCTCGGTTGCTTTCATGTAAACAAATCGAATCCCCTGGTTAGATAGACTCTTCATGTCCACCTCACCTTGGTAGCTCGAGATGTCAACTCCCTTTAGCCCGTTCCCGACAAACCACTCATTGATAAATAGCTTCCGCTCTTTTATCATTAGATAACCCAAGAAAGCCAAACCAGCTAGCACTGCGAGCAAAATCAGATTGATGACCAGTGTTTTTAGTTTGACAAAACCCAGTTTATTCATACCCTTTTTCCTTACGATACTGTTGTTTCATCTTTTTCACCGTCAAATTATCAAATGCGAACTTGTCTGGGTCTATTCCGTAGTTTTTACACTTTTCATAAATCTTGCTTCTGATATCATCCAAATACGTTTTATCGTGTTTAGCGATTTTAGGTGCAAGTTTTTCTAAGGTAACCATAAAAGTGTTGCCACCTAATTGGATTTTTTTATCATGTTTTCCCATAACCGTGAGGTCGTATCCTCCTGTAGCTTGAAATGATTTTATCATGGCTGGGAAGTGTTCGTGGAGTTGCTTTTTAAAGAAGTCATACATTTTTTGCCCTTGTAAATCTTCTTGATTAAACCCAAGCTGTTTAGTGACATTCTCTAGGGCCTCGGCCTCATCTACTTTTCCCTTACCCTTTTGTTGCCACTTTCTCTCCGATTCCAAATAGCGCGAAAAGCGCTTGGAGAAGTCATTTTTCAGTCTTTCGACCTCCATTTCTACTAAACAATCATAGAATGGCATCCTTTTGCCACGATAATATTCTATATCATTTTGATGTGTAGCTACCCAATCAATGGTAGTGCTTTTCAATACATTCTCAAGCAAATTCGCTCTAACTCCACTGTAAGAGCCTTGCTCCGGCTCAGCTCCATAACCTATATTATCGTCTATTATTCCAGTTAAAACTGGTGGCTGATGAAAATGTTCTGCCAAATCAGGGCGCTCCTCTTTTAGTTGGCGCAAAACATCAAGATTCTTAAGTAAGTCTTTTGTCGAAGTATAAATAACTATTGTATCTGCTCTATCACCAGGTTCGTCAAATTTAAAATAATACGGCAGATGATTTTTTTCGTAGCAATCAACCAAAGCATCGACGGTGGCGTGAGTAGTGGTCGAATCTGTATTCAAATAGAATCGATGCTCTACATTGATTCTTTCTTCTTGTCTAGCGTTTACATAGCGAGACTTGACGTGAGTCCAGCTGTCTTTTAAGTTCCAATTATACATTTTGAGAATATCAAACATCCCATAAGACTCTTCTTTATTAGGTATTTCGCTTATTGCCTTTCTCAGTTCCGACTCGGTTGAACATTCTGGGTGAGTTTTTAAAAAATTACGTATTTTTACGAAGCCATTCCCCAAGGTGTTAGCGTTTTTTGCATCGATAAATTCTTCATATGTCATGTCTATCACAGAGTGTCTCCAACGGTCATACATTTTTTCTTCAAATCTCTGGCGAGCGGTCGGATTGATATAGTTGTGCTCTTTTTGTTCAACCCCGACTCGTTGTAAAGAACCATACAATCCACCAAAACCATCATCCCTTTTTGAATAAGCATCTATTATTGACAACATTGTCTCGTCGTTATCGATTGGGTTGTCAATAGCATCATAAAAATCTTTTAGGTTATTAATTACGTTTGGGTTATCAGGCCCTTCGCCATTGCCGCCCTTTATAGTTTCACTCATATTACTAATATATCATATTATAAAACCTGAATGAATATGCTATAGTTAAATCATGGCAGACGACGATACCGAAAAATGGGCGTTAAAATCAAAACAAATTGAGGCAGAGCGCATGAAGGCCGCGCGAGACCTAGCAGGCCAAAAGCCCGATAAGGCTAATCTAGCATTTTTGGACCCCAAATCCACCAAAGTCAAAGGCTGGTCAAAAGATCCGGATGTGATTAAAGCCGACATTGAACGCATGGGCAATCTTGCGCTGATTTTTGCTGTTGCCGGCGCCGCGCTAAGCCTCATCGGCTACGTTGGTGGGATGGTGACATCGGCGTTTCAGTTTGGGCTTGGTGGAATGATTATTTCTGGATTACCAAGCGGCATCGGCTATCTGTGTCTCGGGATTGCAGTGTTGCTGGGCCTAATCGTGATGGGCGTGGAATTGTATCAGAAAACCAAAAAAGGCGCCAAACTAACCTCGGCTTTCTGGACGGGCTTTAGTGCTATGCTTGTTGTGGTGGTATATTTAGCGGTTCAGATGCTATTGATGGCGTTGCATTAGATTCATTCGCAGCTACAGGGGGCTGCTCCGCTACTACTTCGCTCGTAGCCACGGAAGGTTGTTCTACTGCTATATCACCTGTAGTTGTGGAAGGTTGCTCTTTTGCTTGCCCTTCCGTCGCAATCTCTTTTTCTGGCTCGGGCTCTTTTGGTGTTTTTTCTATCGGCTTCTCTTCCTCTCTCACCAATACTCCTCGGATATCCGATGTGTTGTCCCACATCGAAATAATTGCCATTGTCAGCTCCATCGTAATCCTAAGCAGAATGTTTCCAATAATCAGCATCGCAAGACCAATTAGTATCATTGTTAATACTGTATCATCGCGCCCTTGGAACATGACAATTATGCTAGTAATGGTAAGGACCACTGCTAGAAACACGTATAAGAATTTAATGATTCCGGCAATCATAATGGAGCGAAAATTTAAGAATTCTCTCAACCATCGCATAAACCTTCCTCTTGGCGCCTTTTTCTTTTGTATCAAAAACACGAACACCAAACAGGCTATCACGAAAGATGAAATTGTTATGCCTAATACCATTCCTAGATTGATATTAGAAAAAGGTTCGAAATTTTCAAATAATTCACCAGTTGTATGAATAGTCGTTTCGTGTCTTGTTGCCTCCGGCTCCTCCAGCTCAATTATTCTTTCGTCCACCACCCTCTCTTTTTGGGCGGAAGTATTAACGGTTGCTTCATTTGACTCAAACATTTTAAACCTTTCGAGTTAACCATTAGTATTATAAATTTATAATAGCATGGCTAATCTGTTTTGTAAAATAGAGTTAGAATTCATATTCTTTGTTGAGCGAAAAGGTTTCACGGTCAACAAAAGTCTCCGACAAGCACACTTTGGTGCCATCAATCAGCGAGAAATAATTAAGGATACAGCGATAAAGGCACCAAATACATTTGGTTCTCGCATCGATCTCTGGGCTTACCACCATTTTTTCCACCTCCTCATTATTCCTCTACGCACTCGATATTTCCGTGTGATTATGATACAATGATTGTAAATTAGGAGGTAGATATTATGACTGAAATATTAGAGGGAGGATTTGGGAATAAAAAAACGGCTTTTGACTCTCTTTCTTCCGTCGAATTTGCTGGCAATAAGATTCCAGTAGAGATTTATTTGCAGGATGCGGAGAGAAATCTATTAACCATGTCTAGAACTGCAAGGGGCGTAGTGGATACTTCTGCCAGCGCGAAAAAAGCAGAGTCCATGACTGGTGTATCCGGGGAAGCTGCAGCAGATTTAGCGAAACAAAATTTTGAAACCGCTATTCGGGAAGCCTATAATAATAAGGAAAGAGAGTTTGAATCTCCGGAGGACTTGAGAAAGTTTATCGAGAGTTTAGCGGCAACTGTCAATTCCGGCATTGTAAAGGAAGGTAATTTGATTCGAAGTTCTGATTCAGAAAAATATCCTTATGTTAGGATTGCCAACTTAGAAAACTACATGAATAAATTTTACCAAGGTCTTTACGAACGAGTTCAAAACCCCGCAGCGGATCCAATCGAATCAGCAGCTTTTGCGGAGTTTGGAATAGACTTCGGTGGACATTTCTTCGCTGATGGATGCGGAAAAACGGCTAAAGTTGTTTCTAGCTTTATGCTGATGCGACATAATCATAAACTACCGGAATATAAGGGCGGAAGAAGTGCTTACTACGCTAACCAACTTCAGCAAATTGCCGGAGAAGATGAAGCTGCCGATGAAGCTGGATATCGAAAGTTCCTAGAATATTACAAAGGCTTATTTTGGGAGTAAACTATGGAAGATTTGGTAAAAGAATATCATAAAACACAATATCGGAACAAGGATAGAGTTCCTTATGTTGAACATCTTATCGGTGTGAAATCCATTTTGTCTTCAGTCTTGGAGATAACCGGGGAGTGCAAAGACGAGGTGCTACTAGGGGATATGCTAGATGCTGCGCTTGGGCATGATTTAATCGAAGATACAAGCGTTTCCAAAGATGAGATTATGAATGCGAGTGACGAGCGAGTCCTTCATCTGATAGAAGAGTTATCCAATCCAGTGGATGATACTCATACCGATGAATATATGAAGCAGATTAGTAACGCTTCAGAGGAGGCTAGGGTAATCAAGTATTGTGATTTACTAGAGAATACTACTAGTGTTTGCTACGGTTTGCAAGATTTAGGGATTGGTTGGTTCTATAACTTCTACGAACCAATCCTAAAAAGAACTACCGACAATCTCGCAAACACTGAGTTTATTAATTACCCGAAAACTGCAAACCTATTGCGCTCTGCACTCAAAATGTCAACAAGTTTATTGTACGATAAGCTAAAACTATATAGAAAGGAGAATAATGGAAGAATTGAAGAATAGTAACGAAACTAGTTCATCTGGCCTATCAGGTGAATATAGCAGATTGGGGGAAGAAGTCCCATTCATAGGCCCAATCCCGCCAGATTTGAAGGATGTCCCAGAAAATGTCGCAAGAACATGTCTCAAACAACGTGAGGTAATGTATTCACCGGTCAATAAAAATATAATTTCATATAATCTGTATGCTAGAGCAGAGGAAAACCGAGATCCAGACAAATTCCCTCCAAAAGACGAGGAAGGCAAGACCGATAAAAGTGCCCTTAAATGCGCTATAGACGCTGAGGATTTTTGGGACCCAGAAAGAAAAGTTCTACAGGACTACGGTATCAAATGTCAATTCGAAAACACAGTTGCTTTATCAGAGAGTATGCGTAATGCTGAACGTAAGTTTGGAATACCAGCTACTATATATATGCTAAGTGGTATATCTGCAGCAGGAAAAACAACCGCCTGTAAAAATGTTGGTTTTCCTGGAATGTTATATAAGATAAAACCTAATGGCGATAAAGGTAACCCAATCGGTACACTGGCAACAGATAATTCAAAAGATTACTTATGGATGGCAGGTGGTAATTGTAATCAGATTCATCCTGAAAGCTCCATGATGATGAGGAAGGTAGATGCACTTTGGGCTGAATATGTATCTCAAAAAGGTGGGGATTGCTCAGAAGTTAGGGATAAGACTTTTAGTGATATAAAAGATGTGAGGGATGTCGTACAAAATGCCCAAGAAACAAGTCGTCGCATTTATGATCTGGACATTGATGTCCCATTTATAGTTTCCGCCGTTGGAGTAATGATGAGACAAAAAGGTAGCCATGAGCCTCATCCGGCATTTGACTATCTTAAAGATAATTACGTATCAATGAAAGAGACGAGGCACGAGAAGTTAACGAAAATGTACCCGGAATCTGGGGTCGAAGTTTCTTATTCTTTGAAATGCTACGATTATACTAGCAATCCAAAAGAAAGGCAAAAGGAGGTTGCTTATTATAAAAAAGATGAGGATGGTAACCTTGTTTTGGAAATTATCGACGAGAAGTTATATAATCAAGCGGTAATAGACAATGACGATTCCAGGGTAAAGTGCAAAGAAGAAGCTGACTTTGTCGGAAGTCAATGTGTAACTAGGGAATTTATAGATAACTACTGTAAGGCATATATTAATCCAGAAGACAAAGGCACAATAAAGGGAATAAAGGAAGGCTTGGAGGCATATATTGATGATGATAATCCAAAAACGATTACAGAGATACTTAACGATAATGCTAAAGCATGAACGGTATTGACTTTTTATGATAAATATGATAAAATTAAGTAAGTCCATGGTTAGGACTAAAAGGAGGTGAAGACATGGGAGATGCATTAAAAACGAAAGAGCCATTTGATTATGGCGAGTTTGTAAAGTGCTATCTTCATGATAGGGGAGATTGCGAAATGCTCACTGGCGAGGAGCCCGATGACGTAAAAGCTCAATATGAGAGAAGATACTACGATCATGACGAGATTAAGACGATCGCTGAGTTTGGCGACTATTTAGACAAAATGGACGCTTCCTGTTAATCTCCATTAAGATTAGGCTACAAACATCTATAATTGATATTTAATTGTGGGATAATAGCCAATCACCATTTGCCGCCGGCATTGCCGGCGGCTTTTCATGCATTGTAGCTAAACAGTATTTGTGCCATACGGAAAGAGTGTTATAGTATATTGACAAAATAAACTTCTTATGCTATAATATGAGTATGATAGGTTTGAGGTTGAACATGAAATAGCCCAACTGAGTACATTCACAATTATCACCTTGCTTCATGGGGAGGGAGCAGATTTTAAGCTTTAGGGATATAGTGTTGTGATACTGACGAGATGGAAGGAGAACAACAAATGAGTAGTTATGAAACTTATGAAGCTGCACAGAAGGATTTTTCGGCATTCGCAGGGTATTATGTAATATTAAAATATGGCTACAAAACCTGGAGCGAGCACTTTGGCTCAAGGAAGCACGGACAGTATTATTGCCACACTGGATATAGCACCGATGAAGACGCTAATTTTAAACAGTACGAATTATTCCAAGTAGGCAAGAGAGGAGGCTTAAAGAGGCTCCATCTGGTAGCAAAAACATTGCCGGAAGGGACTCCATTCGTCCGTACTGTGGAACCGGACAAAGCAACTTGTTGTTATTATAAGTATGAAGATGGCAGATATCAGTATTATATCAGAGAGGAGATATTAGACGCTCTTATCGAATCTGCTCCGGAGACAGAATGGAAAAAAGGACCTAGTCCAGTAACGAATTATCATTGGTGAGGAGGTGAATAATTGTATAGCTCTGACAGTAATGTTAGGGCTATTTTGTTGCGATGGATAGCTAGCTACGATTGATAATGCGTTATTATTGAAGCGATTATTATATTCTGCATGTATGAATTATTCCGGCTGAATAGGTGAAGGCGCTTTCAAGATAAGCGACTTGTCATTTGTGCTTTTAAGGTGTTATGCGGACTTGGCGAGGGGAAAATTGCGAAAATCCCCCATTATTCAAGATTTTGCAGTTATGGTGCCCGGGACAGGACTTGAACCTGCATGCCGATTGGCATATGCTCCTAAGGCATACGTGTCTACCAGTTCCACCACCCGGGCTTACTCCAATTATATCACAAAATCAACAAAAAGCGAGACCTTGATTGGTCTCGCTTTCGATTCCGGATTCAACTCTTAAGCTTCGCGTTTTGCTAAAACTGATGAACCGAGATAAGTTATCAAAGCACCCGCAATCAACGCAAATGGCAACACGTCCTCTGGGCCAGTCGTCGGCATTGCAGACGACGTCGCGGTCGTGTTGGTTTGAGTAGTAGCGGTGGTAGTTTGAGTAGCAGGTTTGGTAGAAAGGCTACCAGAAGCAGCTACGCTACTGCTATTAGTATTCGTGTTTGTTGTGGAGTTAGACGATTTGTTGTCATCGGCCTTATTCTTATCCGAGTTATCGTCTTTGTTTGCTGTTTGTGAGGTTGTGTCGTTGATGGCAGTAGTGGTAGTCTTAGCAGACTTACGCGTTGCCACGACAATAATCGCCACAATCAAAATCAAGATGATGACCACAGCAATAGTAGCCACAGCTATGACTTTTCGGCGTTCTTTCTTCTCAACTTCTCCTTGATAATACATAATAAAACTCCTTATTCTTTAATTATACCACACATTATCAAAAAACGCAAGTGTTTTTATACCATAAAACAGACGAAAAGCAACCAATCAATTCCCCTTGACATAAACTGAAATTGTGGCGCCGGCATATTTTCGGCTTTTCTCCAAGTTAAGGCCTTTAATTAAGGGTGCTTCTCCGGGGTGCGATAAGACCAAGGTTCCACCATCCCTCACATATTTCCCCAGCTCCGCCACCTCCGTTAAATCGAAACTATCATATGGCGGATCGGCTAGCACCAAATCAAACGAAACGTCCGTCTCATAGCTAGGAATCCTGGCGACCACTACTTCTCCTTCGACACCTAGAACTTTCAGGTTTTCGCTAATCACATGGGCGGCACCCCTGTTATTTTCAATAAAAACCACTTTCTTAGCACCTCGTGACAGCGCTTCAATCCCTAACGCCCCCGAACCAGCATAAGTATCCAAAACTACCGCTCCTGGCACTAAGTCTATAATCATATTAAATATTGCCAAACGTTCTCTCTCGCCCATTGGGTGGGTTTTTCCACCAGGGGTAGCAATCGCTCGCCCTCGAAATTTACCAGATGTGATTCTAACCGTATTTGCCATTTTAATTTAAAGTCGTAATCTGTTGATACTTCTTTATCCCGTTCATTAATTCCTTATATTTTACCATATTCTCAGGGTCAAGCAAAAACTGCTCGACATCTTTCTGCGCCTTCGCGATCAGCTTCGTATCAGATAGCGACGCGATGCGTAAATCCAAAGCACCATGCTGCAAAGCGCCATAAATTTCCCCTGGACCACGTAGTTTTAAATCCACCTCCGCCAGATGGAAGCCATCGTTTGATTTCTCTAGCTCTCTTAAACGCCTCGAAGGTGCCATATCTCCAGAGGTGAGCAAATAGCAATACGCCTTGGAAGCGCCCCGCCCAACGCGTCCTCTGAGCTGATGTAGCTGCGCCAAACCGTAAGATTCAGCGTTCTCAATCACCATCAGATTAGCATTTGGCACATCCACGCCTACTTCCACCACCGTAGTAGAAACCAAAATATCAATCTCCCCAGAGGCAAACTGGTCCATGATGGCATCCTTCTCTGCTGGCTTCATTTTGCCGTGAAGAAACTCGACTCTTTTGTCTTGGAACACTTCGCGTAACCTCTTACAGCGTTTTTTGACGGAGGTTATTTCTGAACCGCTGTTAGGCCCACTCCCGCCTTCAGAGCCTCCAGAAACGACATTAACGGCCTTAGAACTGCCATTAACGTCCTCAATCGCCTTACAAATCCAATAAATTTGTTGCCCATGCGCCCTGTCCCCGTGCTTTTTCTGGTCTGGCGGTAGAGCCATTAATCTTCGCATTTCTGGATACAATTTCTCGGCGGTCTCCACCTCTGTTATAATCTTGGTTTGGATCTCTTGTCGTCCGGCTGGAAGCTCATTCAACACCGATACATCCAAATCACCAAAGATTGTCAGCTGCAAAGAGCGCGGGATGGGGGTGGCCGTCATCGATAGCAGATGTGGCGCCACGCCAGCGGGGGATTTTAGCATCAATTTCTGTCTCTGTTCCACACCGAAACGGTGTTGTTCGTCGATAATCACTAGTCCTAACTTGGAGAACTCCGTATCATCTGTTAGCAAAGCGTGCGTCCCAATCACTAGGTCAATTTCACCATTTCTTATCTGTTTCTTTAGCTCTGCTTTGTGCTTGGTCGCCCCTGTTAGTAGCGTGGATTTCACCCCAAAACTTTCTAATAGACTATTTAAACCTTCATAATGCTGCGCCGCCAAAATCGCTGTTGGCGCAAGTAGCGCAACCTGCCCACCATCCATCGCTACTTCGTAGGCCGCGAGTGCTGCCACCATGGTCTTCCCCGAACCTACGTCACCCTGTAATAGCCGATTCATTGGCGTGGGGTGCTCCATATTCTGGAAAATCTCCCAAGCCGCCAACCTCTGGGCATTAGTAAGCCGAAACGGCAGTTTTCCTACAAAATCCTTTACTTTATCTTTATTAAACGGCACCGGCACCGCTTGTAGCTTTTCGTTTTCTCTGCGATTCAGACGTGCCGCTAGAATTAGCTCAAACAACTCTTCGTAGGCCAAATAATTCCGTGCCCCAGCCACTGATTTTAAAGAATTCGGAAAATGCGCATAAAATAGCGCTTTGGCCCTCATCCCATGCTCCACCGAAGGTAATAAATCCGGCACCGAGACGAAAATATCGCGCGATTTACTCATCAGACGCTTAAAATCATGTGATTTGAGGCTACCGTGGGCCACGTAGATAGGGCTGAGACCTGATTTTGGGTCAATCTCGGCTACTTCGGCGGCCGACGGCGAGATGAGGCTATAACGCCCGTTTTTGAGCTCATACGAACCTGTGAAATAGTACTCCTTCTCTGGGGCAAACTGTTTAACGCGGTATCTTTGATTAAACCATACTACTTTTACCGCCCCCGTATTATCTCTGATTACCCCCTCTGTAACCGTCAAATTCCTTCTGCGCGCCCGCCTGGTCGTCAGTGAATCAATCTTCCCCTTGATAGATACCTTGCCGGGACGTATCTCCGAAATTGATACCGGGGCCTCAAAATTTTCATAATCTCGAGGTAAATTGTACAAAAAATCCCGCACCGTCTTGATGCCGAATTTGCGCAAAATCTGTGCGGTTTTAGGCCCAATCCCCTTCAGGCTTTCTACCGAATCAGATAGTACCACTATGTTCCTCGCGCCATTTGGCAATTTCGCCGTGGTTCCCAGATAGCAAAACGTCCGGCACAGTCATCCCGCGAAAATCGTATGGTTTAGTGTATTGGGGGTATTCCAAATTATCGCCATCCGAAAATGATTCAATCTCTGCTGATTGTTCTCCGCCTAGCACCCCTGGAATTAGTCGTACAATGGAGTCAATTATCACTAGTGCCGGCAATTCCCCTCCAGTTAACACAAACTTCCCCAGCGAAACCTTGTAATCCACGATCGACAAAATCCTCTCATCATACCCCTCGTAATGCGGACACAAGATAATGAAATGGGCATTGGCGGGAGAATTTGAAAAGTTTGATGGAGGGAGTAAGACTTGGGCTAGTGCCCCGGAGCGCTCCCGACATCGAATCTTTTCAAATTCTCCATTGGCGAACGCTCTTGCTTGTTCTTGTGTCCAGATTTCGCCTACAGGGGTAGGAAGAATCACTTTCGCATTGGGGTCTTTAGCTTTGACCGATTCGATCGCCGCAAACACCGGTTCGCAACGCAGTAACATCCCGTCGCCACCTCCGTAGGGTGTGTCGTCAACGGATTTGTGCGGGCCAAGACCAAAATCGCGCAGGTTCACAAAATCAAACTCCGCCAATCCCTTGTCTTGAGCTTTCCACATCATAGAGGTCTTGAGATACGGCTCTACAGCCTCCCGAAACAAAGTAATAATCGTAAACTTAATCATCAAAAATATTATACCATTTATTTGACAGATATGCTAGTTGTTTTTGTCCATTTGGGTATTTAGGCGATACACAGCGTCTTTTATTGTAGCACCGTCTCCAAAACTACCATCTGCTCCACCTGTCGCATTAGACGCATGACCTTGTTCCACATAGGAATCGTTATTGCTATCCTCAAAATAATAATAAGTTTGTACACCATTGTGAGAATCAACGAAGGCTATACTGCTTCCGTCTTCTTCGTATTGTATGCTTGCGCCATAGCCAGCGGTCTCTTTTTTCATAGTGTCTTCCCACTCGGTTTGGGATAGAGGGATGCCCATACCCTTCTCTTTCTCGCCGGTCAAAGCTAGTAGAGTGATGCCACCGGCGGCTATCACGACCGCAAGCACTTTCCGTCCTATCGATTTAATCTTTTCGATTTTTTCTGTGCGTTCTGCTTTGATCTCGTTACGTCTCTGCTGGCGCTCGGCAGCCGCAGCAGCCATTTCGGCAGTGCGTCGTGGATGCCCCATCTCGAGCCCCTCAATGGGTCCATTAGTATTATTTCGGAATCCGCCCCCGCCTTCTCCAAATTCTGTCATTATCAACCTCCTTTTCAATCATTATAGCATATCTTGGCTTAAAAAACACAAAAAGAAACCGGCCTTTCGACCGGTTCCGCGCTGATGCGCGCCCACCCTTGGGGCACATTGTTTTGTTTTAATCCGCTATTTGTTTTTAATGTAAGTCTCCACACTCCACTAAAGTTAGTGGAACCCCTGTGAAGCGTACCAGCTTATGTTTATGATAAAGCATAAACGCGATATTGTCAAGTATTGATTTTCCGCAAAATTATATTATAATAGAGATATTATGTTTGTCGATAAAGCTAAAGTTAGTCTAAAAGCCGGTAAAGGCGGTGATGGTGCCGTTTCTTTTCGCCACGAGATTTACATCCCTAAGGGCGGCCCCGACGGTGGCGATGGTGGTAAAGGTGGCGACATCATTTTTCGTGCTGACCGCAACACGAATACACTAATTGACTTTCGCTTTACGCCAATTCTGACTGCGGAAGATGGCAAAAATGGCTCCGGCCAACGTTCTGCCGGCCGCTCCGGCAAAGACCTCATCGTTGATGTCCCCATCGGCACAGTCGTCTATAAGGTTGGCGAAGATTTTGGAGACTCGATTTCGCAACAATCCACAGACTCCGACAGTCAAAATGACCACGGTCACGAACGAGCATCTGGTACTGAAATACCAGGGCGAGTTCGACTGACCCGTGGTGATTTTGACGATCGCGAGTCGAGGACGTTGCGAAATGAGTCTCCAAGGATTCTAATCGCCGACCTAATAAATGACGGTGACGAAGCCATCATCGCCCATGGCGGCTCTGGCGGTTTCGGCAACGCCCATTTCAAATCTAGCACTCGTCAGGCTCCCATCATCGCCGAAGTCGGTGAACCCGGTGAAGAATTTGAGGCCGAACTTGAACTTAAATCCATGGCCGATGTCGGCCTAGTTGGTTTACCAAACGCTGGCAAATCCACTTTCCTCTCTGTCGTCAGTAATGCTAAGCCAGAAATCGCCGATTATCCATTCACTACCATTACACCGAATCTCGGCGTCGCCACGATTGATGGCAAGGATTTATTGATTGCCGATATACCAGGTCTTATTGAAGGAGCTTCCGAAGGCAAGGGCCTAGGCCACGATTTCCT
Organism: Candidatus Saccharimonadota bacterium; assembly: GCA_030528995.1. Taxonomy (GTDB): domain Bacteria; phylum Patescibacteriota; class Saccharimonadia; order Saccharimonadales; family Saccharimonadaceae; genus Nanosyncoccus. The sequence goes on from JAUMXR010000002.1 coordinate 45,445, forward strand.
ACGTCACGTAGAACGCACGACGGTTTTGCTACACCTCATCGATATCTACAATGACGATGCCGGCGAGGCCTATCAGACCATCCGCAATGAACTCGAAAAATATTCCGACCTCGCCTCTCGCTCTGAAATTGTCGCCCTTACCAAATGCGAAGGCGTAGATGATGACATCATCAAAATGCAGACCGCATCCATCCTCGCTAAAAACCCAGACGCTAAAATTTACACGATTTCATCCCAGGCCCACCAGGGGTTAGATGAATTATTACGCGAATTAAAGACTGCTCACGATGCGAGCATTGAGCAAGCCCGAGCAAAATCTAAGGAGTCCAGTCGAGACGAGTACGAAACTGAAATTTCGGCGCAGTCCCGATTGGACGACGCAGATTTTGCCCGGAGCGCAGCGAAGCGCGAGCAGAGTGAGCAGTCTTTAATTCCAACTATTTCCCTATCATCTAAAGACCTAAAAGACACTTGGAAAGTCGAACAACTTGACGATAGCAAATTCAGAGTCACCGGAGAGAAAATCGAGAAATTCGCCCGTCGTACCGACATGAACAACTACGCTTCGGTCAATCGCTTACGCGACATCATGAAGAAAATGGGTATCCGTGCTGAGCTAACCACCAGGGGTGCAAAACCCGACTCGATTATCGAAATTGCGGGCAAAGAATTCACTCTAGTAGAAGACTGGTAGAATTGCCAGCAAAAACACATAAAAACCAACCAAATCACGCCCATTTACTAATCCGTAAAATTAGTGGATGTAATTAAAGTTGCCAACTTTATCAGCCGGAATAATCGCCCGAATCACACGATAAGGCACGTAGCTATAGTTCATTTCAGTCACAGTAATTGAGCCATCGCCGTTCACGGCCTCTACGTAGCCTACGTGGCCATACCAACCCGATGAAGTCTGGAAAATCGCACCAGCAGAAGGCGTACGGTCAACATAATAACCATGCGCCGCGGCGTTGCGCGCCCATGCGTTTGCGTTACCAAGCATCAAGCCACCCAAATCTGGACGCATATAAGAAGCCCAGTCCACACACTGACCGCGACCAATGCTGTAATAGCCAACCACCTGAATGTTTTGACGCTCAGAAGTGTCACCAAGGTAGGTGTAAGTATAGGTTGTCCGCCTTACCACTGGCGCCACATATTCTGGGCGCTCTTTCTCGGGCAGGGTGCCATCCTTAATCAAGATCTTCACACCCTCCGACACACCGGAAAGCTCTAAATCGTTCAAAGCGATAATCTCTTCGCTGTTACCACCGTATTTCTCGACAATCCCTTCGACAGTTTCACCTTCTTTTACTGTGTAAACAATACCAGGCTTGCTTGGGATGTAAAGCACGGTGCCAGTAGAAATATCAGTGGTTTTAAGACCATTTGACCAGCGAATTTGGTCGGTCGAAACGCCATATTTCGACGCCAATGCATCCATCGAATCACCTTCTTGTACGGTATACTCAATCACACCGCGCGAACCTGTAATGCCAGGTAAGCTTGGTTTTTCAATCTTACCAGTCGTAGAAATACCAGCATTATACATTGTGGTGGTCACCACATAGTTGGAGGCCACATCGGTAGCACTAGCAAGGCTAAGCGCATCTGATAAATCTGCCACCACGTACAATTCTGACAACTGATCCACGGAGACTTTATAGTCGCTTGCCGCAAACGAATCTAGGCTTAGGTTCACTTCACTATTTTGCTTATCAAGCGAACCGACAAAAACCAAGCCCAAAGTCACCACGGCGGCTAGGATATAAGGTAAAACCCCCTTAATTTTTTCAAAATCAAATTTCTTTCTTTTCTTTGTCATAATGCTACATTACAGAGGACCTGGCAATGGTCGATAACATTCTGGTTATGTCCAGCCTCTGTATTACTATAATACATCACACCATCGTCTCCTGTCAAGAAGTAGAGATAAGCGGTATCAGCTGGTTCAGCTACCGCCAGAAGTGCGGAAAGCCCTGGATTAGAGATTGGACCGCATGGCAGACCGCCGTAAATCCGCGTGTTATAGCACGAATCAACCTGCAAAGCCGCTTGATTATCCGAATAAGTTACTCTATCCGGGTCAATCGTATCAAGGGCATATGACACCGTCACATCGCTCCCGAGCGGAATGCCAGCATCAAGACGAGATAAGAATACCTGTGCCACTGTAGGTTGGTCCGGTGAGGAGGCCTCTTTTTGCACTACCGAGGCCAATGTGACGCCTTCGAAAAGTGTTAATCCCAATTCGTTATAACGCCCGGCCAAATTATTTTCGAGAATCACCTCGTCCATTTGCTTCAAGAAAGTATCAAATATCTCTTCTACTGTACTTTCGCCGTAAAAATTGTGCGTCTCTGGGTATAAAAAACCTTCTAAAGTGGCGCCTTCTGGTCGTCCAGTCAAGAATTCGTAATCGTAATTTGCTCTGAGGGCCGCGTCAATTTCTGCCTCGGTGTAATTTGGTAAAGGCTCTTCCCTCTCCGCCTCGCCATTTCGGTTGATGGCCATTAGGTTTTTCTTAATATCGTAAATTGTCTCACCCGGTCGGATGGTAAAATCGAAGGTTGCCGCCTTCATCGCAGCTTCTTGACGAGCATATTCTTCGGCTCGCTCCCTCGCGCGCTCATCTTTGATGTGCTTGACCACAAAGGATCCGCCCACTGCTATGATAGCCACCACGGCGAGGACTACCGCACCAAAAACCCATTTCGTCGATGTCTTCACTTTGTGCTTAACCTTAGCGGAGTTCAATTTTGCTCTGTCGGCTTCTTTCTTTACGGTATTACCAACCGTTTCACCGGCTTCCGTCATTGCATTACGTACATTATCTACGGCGCCGGCCACACCAGTGCGCTTCGCCGGAGGCTGTACCGCTCGAATCACATCCGCCAAGTTATCTCTCGCTGTCAAACCTTCAAGAAAATCTTGTAGAATAATCGCAGCCGCCTCAGCGTCAATGTCGCCCTTAGCATATTTCTTTTTCTTCGACTTTAGCCTCTCTTCCGCTACGACCGATGTCAGAGATTCATCTTGAAATCTCACTCTAGCACCTGGCACCTTCTCAACTAAAGTTTTAGCAAAATTTCTTACATATAATGACTGCGCCGTCTCGTTTCCTTCGTTGCTACGGGGTAATCCTAGCACGAAGAATCGTGTACTGTTCAGATTGGCAATATGCGCTATCTCTTTCCATTCTAAACCGTTGACTTCGACAAACCCAACCGGCACGGCGATTCGGGTGCCAGAATCCGCCTTCGCTACGCCGATACGCTTTTCTCCTACGTCAAGACCAATTATTTTCATTTTCTAACTCCACCTCTACTTTTTACTGTTTTTCTTCGGTTTTTTCGGACTTTTCATCCTTTTTTTCGGACTTTTCATCCGCACTTTGTTCATCTTCTTTTTGCTCTACTTTGTTGCCACTCTGGTCTTTGATTTCTAGGTTGACGGTAATCTTGTTGGAGTCACCCGGAATAGACGTTACCCATGGGAATGAGCCGTTGATTTTAACTTCCGTTACACCATCAATATCTTTCAAAACATGCTGCGCATCGCCAAAACCACGACCCTTAATCAAGTCTACGATGCTCGAAACAGTAAGCTTCGGGCCTGTCATGTAGGAGGTTTTCAGTTTACCAGTGTAGCCAGCTTCGGTCTTCGTAAAGCTCTCGATAAACGGGTTATTCATCTCGTAAATTTTCTTATCTTCACCCAGATTGGCTTTCTTAGTAATAAACTCTTCCACCTTAGTCTTGTCAATTACAAATACTGAAGTAACCGTGGTGGCCTTCAAAGTCGGCTTCACGCCTTCCTTTACCTCTTCATCTACCTTCGGCGTAGCTTCAGCACTTAAAGTTTCTTGCTTCAGGCTAGAATCAATCAACATTACGTTATCGCCAATTTGCTCAAGTAATTTCTCCTTATTCTCCTCCAGGTTAGCACCCTTCAGGGATTCTTTGGCTTTGTCGATATCGGATTGCTGAACTACGGTTATCTCTTTATCTGTGCCTCCAGACATAGCTTTGTCAGAATAAACACCAACTGGGGCTGTAGTGTTCCAACCAGTGTTTGACTCCGCAATATTATACTTAGAGCCAGGTTCAACTGCGGTGACATCAACTCTACCATAGATTAAGCATCCAGAGGTAATTGCAGAAGCTTGCCCGTTGTTTTCACAATCAGTGGCCGTCATGCCGTCCCAATTCAAAGTTGCAGCTTTATCCGAAGTAAAAGAGTAATCACCTAAAGTGAAAGTCGCGCCAGCGCTAACTTGAACTGCGCCTTTTTCTTTAAAAAACGCATAGATAACGACTTCGCCTTTTGCCTTCTCCCCCACATTCTTTTTCCCAGTTGCTGCAAACTCAACTGTTTCGGTCGACTCAACCTTCTTTTCTTCAAGATAGAACTTACCAGCATCGGCATCTTCCTCATTTATCTTTTCAACGAAAGATACAGCCTGAGAGAAATTATTCGAATCGGTCCGAATGCTCACTGTCACCGTGGCGGAAGGAGCTAAAGCTAGCGCCCAAACTAACAATAGAATGAGTACAACGGCACCTACGCCACTAATAATAGCAATCTTCTTGTGTTCAGTCAGCCAAGCTATGATTTTATTGCCAGGTTTCAATTCGCCGCGCTTTTTGGCTGGCTTCTCTTTGGCTATCTTTGCCTTTTCGTTCTTAGCTTCAGGTTCTTTTTCGTCTTCCTCATCCTCTTCTTCATCTGCATCTTCAGCCTTCTCGTCCTTCTCCTCTGTTTTTTCGGACTTTTCATCCGCGCTTTCTTCGTCTTCTTTATCGCCGCCTTCTAGCTCTTCGACGTCCTCAACCGTCTCAACCGTCCCGTCAGATTCTTCAACTAATTCTTCTTTTGACACCGTATCGTCTTCCTCTTCCTTCTCTTCTTTTGGAATCACCGGTGCAGTCTGTAGATCTTTCGTAACCGGCAATTTGGTCGCCGCCGCTAGCTTCACAATCGAAGGATCGGTCGTTACGAGCACGATGGTTTTCTCGGCGGACTTGCCTGCCTTGTTGATTAACTTGATGTTTACCACGCTTCGAAATACACCGGCCTTTTTGGGTGGTACCAAAGCGATGATTTTCTCTTTTGATTTTTCAATTTTGGTGATAATATCAGTGATATCATCTTCTGGTTCTATATATAAAACATCCTTGTTCATAAATTAATTTTACCACATTTTAATAAGGTTGTGGTAAAATAAATATAAATGAGTATATTTAAGCGCAACAAAACTCCAAATAATGAAGGCGATAATTCTGCTTTGTCTGAGCTCGCGCTCAAATCCATTCATGATGGTGTAATTATCACAGACAAAAACGGCACCGTCCAGTTTATTAATCCAGCTGCTGTTATTATGACCGGTTGTAGTTCGGCCAGCAACGCTATGGGCCTAGATTATGGATTAATTGTCAAGCTGGAAAGCAAAGAAGGTCGTGAACTTTCCGAAGCTGAGAACCCTCTCATCCAGGCCATGCAGACCAATCAACCGCTCGAGCCCTACCAAGCCTCATTGATTGACACTTCTTCCGAAAAGCGCCTTCCAGTTGCTATTTCGGTACTGACTGCAGAAGGTATGAGCGGTAATCGTATCATAACCCTACGCGACATCACCAAAGAACTTGAAGAAGAAGGCGAACAGACCGAGTTTATCTCCACTGCTTCCCACGAAATGCGTACTCCAGTTGCCACGATTGATGGTTATCTATCTCTAGCTCTGAACCCCCAAACTGCTACTATTGATGAGCGAGCCAGAGGTTATTTAACGGCCGCCGAAAAAGCCTCCAAGCATCTTGGCAAACTATTCCAAGACTTACTCGACGTAACGAAGCTAGATGACGGCAAGATCAAGCCTCATTTTGTTCCGGTCGAAATGGTCGAACTGGCGCAGTCTATCGCTAATGACCATGCTATGCAGGCTAAGGAAGCCAAGGTCAATTATACTTTTGGTTCCGAGCAACCTCTTAGTGGTGGTCGCAAAATGCAACAAGTTGTTTATGGCTTTGTAGACCTAGATTTTATGCGCGAAATTCTTGATAACCTGATTGATAACGCAATCAAATACACTCCCGAAGGCGGTTCAATCTATGTCAATGTGCGTGGCGATGGCGACCGCGTACTTATTAATGTTACCGACTCCGGCATCGGGATTTCAGCCGATGACTTAACCCATATTTTCCAAAAATTCTACCGCGTAGACAATTCCGACACCCGTACCATAGGCGGTACTGGCCTAGGCTTATACCTCGTCAAACAACGCGTGGAGGCCATGGGCGGCAAAGTTTGGGCAGAGTCAGCCTTCGGCGAAGGTTCGACTTTCTATGTTTCTTTGCCTCGTATTACTGCTGACGAATATGAAAAACGCATGATTATAGTGCGCAATCAACAGGCTCAGGCTCAAATGATGCAAAAAGTACCCGCACCACAAATTCCGCCAATATCTTCTCAAAGTGCTTTCCAGGTAGCTTCCGCACCGAACCAAACTGCCCCGCAGCCAGTAACTCAACCAGTTGCGCCTAGACCCGTAGCTCCTCAACCGGCTCAACCAGCCCCTCGTCCAGTAGCGCCACCCGCAATTTCCCCACCACCTGCTCCGCCTACACCGCAACCGGCGCCCGCGCCAACAATTACACCAGTTCAAAATCAAATCAATAATAACTTAAACGGAGAATCAAAATGAGTAAAATAATGGTAGTCGAAGACGACGCAAGCTTACGTGAAATATACAGCATCCGCATTACCGCCGAAGGCTACGATGTGGTTTCTGCCGGCGATGGCGAAGAAGCCCTTGCCGTTGCAGTACGAGAAAAGCCTGATTTGATTTTAAGTGATGTGATGATGCCAAAAATATCCGGTTTCGATATGTTGGATATTTTGCGTTCCACTCCCGAAACCGCCAGTATCAAGGTGGTCATGATGACGGCCCTTTCTGCCGAAGACCAACGCCAACGCGGTGAACGCTTAGGCGCAGATCGCTATTTAGTCAAATCCCAAGTCGGTATCGAGGATGTTATAAATGTAATTCATGAAGTGTTGGGTGACCGCGTGGCGCCTGCTCCGGCGGCCGAAACCGCCCCGGCTCCAGCACCTGAAGCCGCT
>JAUMXR010000002.1:52576-72256 GCA_030528995.1 Candidatus Saccharimonadota bacterium
GCTCCATTCGCAGTTCCTGAGCAACCTATCGAAAATCCTGCCCCAGCTCCAGTAGAAAACACTACACCGGCTGATGCCGCCGCTGTAGACGCCGCCATCGAAAATGTTTTCAATGAGGGTCCAGCTGTCCCTGAGGCCAATAATGGAACCGACAGTCCGGCTCAATAAATTTCTCGCCGAGCGCCTAGGTGTTTCACGCCGCGAAGCCGACGAATTAATCTCCGCCGGCAAAGTCACTCTAGACGGAAAACCGGCCACCCTCGGCGCCAGAATTGACAAAACAAGCAAAGTATGCTATAATAATAAGATAGTTCCGCATCAAGCGGAATATCTTTATATAGCCTTCCATAAACCCGTTGGGTACGTCTGCTCGCGTCGACCCCAAGGCGCTACTCCGACCCTATATGAACTTTTACCAGCCAAATATCAGCATCTCAAGACTGTCGGTCGCCTCGATAAAGATTCCTCCGGTCTTATTTTGCTAACCAATGATGGTGACTTTGCCTTCCAAATGACTCATCCAAAATTCCGCAAAACCAAAGTTTACGAAGTTGAGCTCGATAGGACCTTAGAGCCACTTCATCAACAAATGATCAGCGATTACGGCGTCATGCTCGATGACGGCCCCTCCCAGTTCAAGATTATCGGTAGTGATTTTGCGAAATCTCTTCTGAGGGGCATCCGCAGTCGCTACGAGGACGCAGCGACGAGCCCCGTGAAGACGGGCGCGAGGAGCGTCCCGAAGAAGACGGTTTCGCAAAATCTCTACCAAGTGATTTTGACTGAGGGCCGTAATCGCCAAATCCGCCGTACTTTCGCTGCTCTTGGTTATAAAGTTGTCAAACTTCATCGCACTCACTTCGGTAAATACGAGCTTGATGGATTAAAACCAGGAAAGTGTGTTATAATCGAACCATGAGCACAATCCTGGGATTAGATATTGGTACCGAATACGTCAAAGCGGTCATGGCTCGCCCTGACAAGAAGGGCAACTTAGAGATACTCGGTGTCGGCAAAGCCAAACAGACCGAGGGCAACATGTACGATGGTGCCATTGCTGACATCCCTGCGGTTGTAAATATTTGTGAAGAAGCATTAGTTAAAGTTGAAGAACAGGCCGGCGAGCGCGCTGAGTTAACGGTGGTCGGTGTGGCTGGTGAGTTAATTAAAGGTTCAACCACCACGGTAAACTACAAACGCAAAAATCCCAACAAGCCCATCACTGACAACGAAATGTCCGAAATCATCAAAAAAGTCCAGCAGAAATCCGGCGAGGTTGCCAAGAAAACCGTCGCTCTCGAGACCGGCAACGAAAACGTTGAAGTCAGACTCATTAATTCCGCCATTGTTTCGCTTAATATTGATGGCTACAAGATTAGCAATCCCATTGGATTCAAAGGTTCTGAAGTTGCCATCCAGTTCTATACGGCGTTTGCTCCGCTTATCCATGTTGCTGCCATCGAAAAAGTCTGCGCCGAGCTGAATCTCGACCTTCTTACTGTGGCAGTCGAGCCATTTGCGGTTTGTCGTGCCTGCCTCGGCGATGATTTAGATTCCAATTTCTCCGGCATTGTTATGGATATTGGTGGTGGCACCACTGATATTGCGGTCGTGGAAGATGGTGGCGTCGAGGGTACCAAGATGTTCAGTATTGGCGGCCGTAGTTTTACCCATCAAATTGCCGAATCCTTAGGTGTAGATTTTGACACTGCTGAGCAATACAAGCTCGACTTTGATTCCACGAAACTCGACGATCATGTCAAAGCTAAAGTTGAATCCGCCCTTTCTCGCAACCTTAGTGTCTGGATGACCGGCATCGAGGTAGCTCTGGAAGATTTTGAAAATGTCGGTAGTCTACCTCGTAATGTCCTGCTTTGCGGCGGTGGCGCCAGCCTTTCACTCGTTCAGGAAACTTTAGCTATTTCAGATTGGTATAAGAACTTGCCATTTTCACGCCGCCCCGTCATTCATTTGATGGATGTCGCAGAGCTTCCCGACCTCAAGAATCTCGAAAAATTCGAAATTGACCACTCCTTCGCTACGGCTTTAGGGCTCCTACGTGTAGGCGTAGATACTCTGGCCGGCGCTCCCGAAGAGCACAAACTCCGCGCCAAAATCGCCAAACTTCTCCAGAAATAACCCATTCATCACTTGTGAAAACTCCAATTATATGGCATAATATAGTCATATTGTACCTTAAAATGATTGGAGGTGAAGTGATGGTTTTTTCGGCATTTAATGTCTTAAGAAAACAGCCGACCGGTGAAGCAATTTTATATAACAGCAAAGTCGGTTCTATTATAGTCTTGTCGCAAGAGATGGTTCAAAAATACGAGAACGGTTTTTTGCCACCAGCATTGGCTGAACTCGGTTTTCTAGTTGAAGAAGGCACGGATGAAGTAGACGAATTGTTTGCCATTCGTGGGCGAACAATCGCCAACACGGATACTTTCCGGGCCACAATTGCACCCACGCTTGCTTGTAACGCCAGATGCTTTTATTGTTTCGAGCAAGGCCAGTATCATAACACGATGTCGGATGACACCGTAGCTCAGACTATCAAGTTTTTACAACGAGAAAGTCAGGGTAAAAATCTTGGTATCCACTGGTTCGGTGGTGAACCGTTGATGTGCCCGGACATTATCGAGCGAATCACGAAAGGTGTCAAATCTACCATTGGCGACAAACATTTTAGTGCTTTGATTACCACCAATGGCTACTTGGCTACGCCAGACATTGTTGAAAAGTTTGCCGATTGGAGTATTGTCTCCGTCCAGATTACTATAGATGGCACGCGACACGAATACGAAAAACGCAAAAGATATCTAGACGACGCAGACCATTATAATATAGTCCTGGGCAATATCGAAAACATCTTAAGTAACGACATCCGTGTAGTGGCAAGAATGAATCTGGACAGAAATAATTACGAAGATATCCAGGAACTCATTCCGGAACTGGTGCAACGGTTTAGGAAATACCGCAAGTTCAGCTACTACGTCTACCCGATTCTGGGTCGAAAGGGTCAAGCAAATCTCATTGATGCCAAAGAAATCGGCGAAATGATGAGTCGGTTGTATCGGCTACTCTACCAAGATATGGACCACGCCACCTATGCTAAATTGGCGCTCAATCCGAGGCCGATTCACTGTGGCGCACGCCGCTCAAACCTTTTTACCATCGATCCGGATGGCAATCTGTCTAAATGCGAGCACAACATTGGCAAATCCGAACATTCGGTCGGAAATGTCTTTGACGGCATCATTAAGAACGATGAATATCGGCAGTGGGTGACCGCTTCGGTTTCAGAAAACTGCAGAGACTGCGAAATCATGCCAGTTTGCCAAGGCGGGTGTCCAGCTAACACCGATACTAATATCGGGCGTTGTCCGCCTACCAAAGAAACATTACCTTATTTACTCGATGTAGCCTATCAACTTTATCAAGAAAGGAGGTGAGGCTATGGTGCCACAAAAAGAGCCATTTGTCATTGAAGGAGTCGTCATCTTGTATGCCGGAGACCAAATTGATTCCGGCGTGCGCGCTTGTGCTTGCGAGTGCGCCTGTGACGAATCCTGCGGAGACGACGGTTGTCATGACGATTATTGTGAATGCTACCGTTGGTAAACGCCTCCAAAAATCCCCCACCGCGAGTGGGGGATTTTCTTAAACTCAAAACCAAATTATTCCAGAACGGCCTTAATCCTACGCACTCCAGCCGAAGAAGATTCTTCCTTTTTAATGACGAAGTGTCCAATCACACCAGTATGCTCAACATGCGGCCCGCCGCAAACCTCGCGTGAAATCGGATTATCAAAATCACCAATTGTATAGACCTTTAACTTCTCTGGATACTTATCCCAGAATTGACCATGTGCCTTCAGTGTTTCGCGAGCATATTTCTTATCATATTCATCAAAGACTACTGGCAAATCTGCTTTAATCCACTCATTTACTTGGTCTTCAACGGCCTTCTTCTCTTCGTCGGTCATTTTGTGGTCGAGGTTAAAGTCGAAACGCAATCTCTCGGCAGTAGTGTTAGAGCCTTTCTGTACAATATCTGGCGAAACCAGTTTCTGCAAAGCCGCCAACAACAAATGCGTCGCCGTGTGATATTTAATAGTCTGCTCGCCGTGGTCTTCCAGTCCGCCTTTAAACATCCCCTTCGACGCCGTCTGACTGCGCTCGCGTTGTTCGGCCAAAGCTTCTTCAAACTCCTTACGATAATTCTTTGTCAACTCAATTCCTTCGCGATAGCACTCCTCAACCGACAGCTCAAACGGAAACCCATACGTATCCTGAAGCTTGAATAGTTCCTTACCGTCTAGGATTTTGTTATGTTTTACTAGTTTACTTAATTCCCTCAAACCTTTTTCTAGTGTTTTCCTAAAAGTATTTTCTTCTTTCAACATCGTCTCGAGCGCCACTTCGCGATGCGTCAAAATCGCATCCGGCAAATCAGCGTAATTCTCTGCCACAATCGGCACAATCTCCGCTAAGAAATTTGACGAAATTCCAAGATCCAGCGCTCTCAAAATCGCTCGACGCAGTAATCTCCGCATCGCGTACCCTTGCGTCTTATTGGAAGGCGCCAACCCTTGCGCCGCCAGCAGATATGCGCCACGGATATGGTCCGCAATCACCCGCATTTCATCTGTATTGTTATCATAAGACTTCCCCGAAATCTCTTCGAGTTTATCAATAATCGGCTTCATTAGTGAAATCTTAAACACGTCATACGACCCAATCGACGCCGCCGTGATGCGTTCCAGGCCACCGCCGAAGTCGACGTTTTTCTTTTCCAACTCTTCAAATGAGCCATCCTCTAGCCGTCGGTACTGCATAAACACTTGGTTGCCGATTTCCATGAATCTCGCGCCATCGCTCGCCGGATGGGCTTGACCGTATTTTTCTATGTCCTGTAAATCCTCACCGAAATCATAAAACACTTCCGAATCTGGGCCGCACGGGTCACCAATTGGCGTCGAATCACAACCTCCACCTCGTGACCACCAGTTTTCGTGGTCATCGTAGAAGAAAATGCGTTCGCCCGGCTTAATCCCTCGTTTGTCACCATCAGAAGCAGAGCCGACCTCGGCGATTTTCGCCTCAATGCCGGCCTCTTCGAACACCTTTTGCCAAATTTCCGCTGCTTCGGTGTCGCGCGGAATGCCATATTTCTCGTTGCCAATAAAACAAGTCACATAAATCCGTGAAGGGTCCAGTCCGACTTCACGCGTCAGAAATTCAAAAAATCCCCGAATTTGCTCTTCTTTGAAATAATCGCCAAGTGACCAGTTCCCTAGCATTTCGAATACTGTCGTATGCCTCGGGTCACCCACATCTTCGATATCCTGAAGTCTCATCGATGGTTGTGAATCGCATAATCTCGTGCCCTCTGGATGCTCTTTGCCAAGTAGGTATGGCAGAAGTGGTTGCATCCCAGAGCCAGTAAACAATGTCGTCGGGTCTCCTTCGAGCACTAATGGTGCCGGCTGGATTATTTTATGTCCTCGTTTAACTTGAAAATCTAAAAACTTTTTTCTAATTGTATTTGCGTCCATAGCAGTCATTATACCACAAAACTCTTGACAATTCATCGCCTCAGTGCTAAAATAAACATAAGGATATTAATTAAACAAAAAGGAGTTAAAATGGCTCAAGCTAAGAAAAAAACTGCGACCAAAACTGCGAAGAAGACCACGGCAAGGAAGACTCAATGCCATAAGAAGTCATGCTCATGCACTCGTGCACAGAAAGGCATTTCTAGCCAAGAAAAAATGCACATCTACATGATTACCGGCATGAGCATCATCGCTGGCATCTTGCTTTGCGCAAACGCTGCCATGATGATGGTCTAATTCAGCGCATTTTTGTTCTGCTTTCAAACCTCCGCCCAAAGCGGAGGTTTTTACCCTTGACAACTGAAATAATTTAAGATATACTGAAAACATATTTTCGGGAATACCCGCCCGTCCTAGCCATTTCGGCTAGGGCTTATTTTATACTTAAATAACTGACACAATCCACCCAAAACTGCTTCCAAATCCGATTGCGGCGCTTCTCCCATTTTATAGTGTAAGCGATAAACGCTAATATTCTCCACTTGGGCAACTACGGCATATTCATCTTTGTTTCTAAACTTAAACTTTACATACCAACTCCCTCTATGCTCCTTAGATGTAAGCGGCACGCCAATGAAATTAAATTTACTGAGCTTGTGGACTATTAAGACCGGACGCAAAAAGTCTTTGCCTTTGCCGCAAATCTCCTTTCCGACATTTTCACCGATTTTGCACCACCAGATTTCACCTTCCTTTATTGTTCTAGGCATTCCCCTGAAGTGTATTAGTTTCTTTATTCGTATCCACCCATCAAAATCTTTTTGTCCATTATTAAGCATATAGGCTCCGTTTTTTATTGTGTAGATATAAACATAAAAAAGTAACAAATACAACCCCAAGAAATTCAAAATTGAAGCATGAGTGTTTTTGTTATGTCTTGAACCTCCGCCCAAAGCGGAGGTTTTTGTAAAAAATTCCCACAAAGCATAAATACTATGTTATTATATATAATATAGAAAGGTTTTATTATGGGCCCAAATCATCAAATATTAAATTATTATTTATCTGCCTGGCTAGCGGGAATATTTACTGGCGTGACAATAATCTGCGGAATAGTTTTGCTATCTTCTAACACTTCCGCTGACTCCACTTCTGCCAATGCCACTGTCACTGTCGGCTCTGCTTGTACCATGACCGCTGCTGTAGGAACTGCCCATACTGCCGAAGTTCCAGCCGGCTCTACTAAGACCGATATTGGTTCTACTACATTAAATACTATATGTAACGATGCTGGTGGCTTTGCTATTTACGCTGTAGGCTATTCTGACAATGAATACGGTAATAATAAAATGATTAGTGGCACTAATGAATTTAATACTGGTACTGGTACCTCAGCTTCCAACTGGAACATGAGGCTAAGTCAAGTCACTACAGGCACTTATGCTACTACCATAGACGGAGGGTTTGGTGAATATTCTGCTATCCCATCTACTTTTACGAAAGTAGCGCATAGAGATTCCGCTACCGATTCTGTCAGCGCCAACCCAGCTACCGGCACCTCCATCTCTCTCACCTACGGCGCCTACATCTCCACCACCCAAAACACCGGCACCTACGAAGGCAAAGTTAAATTCACCCTCGTCCACCCCGCCACAGAAGTTCCAGCCCAACCGATAGCCTGCCCTTCTGGAAAGATTTGTTACTACCCAAATGGCAGTAACGTGATAGGGACTATGGGGCAACAGACTATTTCTACTTCAGATACTTCGAAAATGCTTCTCGCTTCGAACTTTAGCCGAGCTGGTTACGGCTTTGCCGGTTGGAGCACCACCTATGATTACTCAGACGATACGGGTTTTCTCGGCCCACAGGAAGAAATCACCTTTACCGCTGGACAATACACCGGCAATAATTCTGGGCTCAGTTTGTATGCCCACTGGGTTAAATCCGGCGGCAACCTCCAGGGTTGGTCTGGATGTTCTAGTTTAGTCTCCGGCTCCGTTACTGCACTTACTGACCAACGCGATAACGACACTTATGCCATAGCAAAATTAGCTGACGACAATTGTTGGATGATTGAAAATCTCCGCCTAGAAAGTACTGCGGAGCACAATTCCGATGGCATCCTCGCTCAAGGATATGGGGCTAGTGCTACTTATGGTAATTTCTCTGGTCTTGCTGTGGCTGAAAGTACTGACTTTTCCAATTCTACCAATGCCAATAGTTTGTACTATTCTGGTACTCAGAGTGGAGATGCTATTATAGATATTGGTACCACTGGTTACCCTTATTATCGTATGCCGCGTTATAATAATTGGAATCACCAGATAAGTTCAGCCAACAGACCGCAGAACCCTACTACCAACTCTACTATCAACAGCGTCACTAATGCCGGTATGTATTCCTACGGCAATTACTATACTTGGCATGCCGCTATTGCGGACCTTACTTATAATGGCACGGCTAACCGTTCTGTCACTAGCACTTCGCTTTGTCCAGCAGGTTGGCATTTGCCTACTGGTGGCCTAGCTTATGCTTCAAACAATACTGGTGGAGTAAATGTGACGGGTGACTCAAC
The DNA here is from genome assembly GCA_030528995.1 of Candidatus Saccharimonadota bacterium. GTDB lineage: Bacteria > Patescibacteriota > Saccharimonadia > Saccharimonadales > Saccharimonadaceae > Nanosyncoccus. The sequence goes on from JAUMXR010000002.1 coordinate 60,719, forward strand.
TACCTTCCGTGAATTCTATAATCTAGGTTATGTCATTATGGGTAGTAACGTAACCGCATATGAAAGTAACGCTAACAGTGGAAACTCATATTATGGAACCAATACCATAAACACAGCAGGAGATACGGCCACTAAGGCTTTCCGTAAATATCCCAATAACTATATTTACTCTGGCTATTTCGGTTATTCATCGGCGAGTGATCGAGGTACTGGCGGCTACTATTGGTCATCCACAGCGCGCAGTCTCGACATTGTTCACTATCTAAACGTCAATAATACTTTCGTTGGTCCAGGTACTTTTACCTCTATGAAACACGAAGGGCATAGTATTAGGTGCCTTGTCTCCGGTTCATAGTTCTCGTATTGTACTAAACAATTATCCCACCACCTAAACAAACCTCGCCGTTATACAGCACGGCACTCTGCCCACTCGCCGGCCGCTTGATTTCACTCTCAAAATGTAACACTTCCCCGTCAAACGTCGCCGGAATTAATGGTGCCCTATGTCTTAAGCGAACTGATACTAATTGTAAAGGCAATTGCGAACACTTGGCTCGGGGGCTTCCGGAGGTTGCGACCGAGGATGAGGGCGCGAGCCCCGTAACGACGGGCGCGAGCGACCCGTCCCCCGAGACAATGTGTTCGAATTGCCTTAGGAAAAGTTCTTTCAACTTCAGCTCTTTCGTCCAAATCGCCTCATGATTAAGATTCTTCGAAACATAAACAATATTCTTCTTAACATCCTTTTTGACCACATAATATGGCATCCCGTCATTCACCACGCCCTTCTCGCCGTCAAGATACAATCCATGCCTCTGTCCAATCGTATAAAACACCGCCCCCTCGTGATAGCCTAGTACTCGGTCAGATTCGATTTCGCGAATCTCGCCCGGCTCTACATCGATATATTCCTTGAGAAAATCCTTCATCCCCACCTCTCCCACAAAGCACACCCCCATTGACTCTTTTTTGTAGGCATTATGTAGCCCATTCTCCGCCGCTAGCTTCTTCACCTCCGGCTTGCGTCTCTCGCCAATTGGGAAAAGCGTGTGCTTGAGCGCCTCATCGGACATCCGATACAAGAAATAAGTCTGATCCTTATTCTCATCGACAGCCCTGAGGAGCTTGGGCCCGGAATGTTCCACTCTCGCATAATGCCCCGTCGCGATATAATCCGCTCCGGCTTCCATCGCTTTTTCGTAAAACAATTTGAATTTTATCTCCTGATTACACATAATATCAGGATTCGGCGTATTGCCGGCGCGGAATTCTTTTAGCATATATTCCACCACTTTTTCAAAATACTCTTTCTCAAAATCCCAAACCTCAAAATCAATTCCAAGCTTCACGGCGACACGTTTGGCGTCCGCCAGGTCTTCCGCCCAAGGACATTTCATCCCCGGCAAATCCTTAGACCAGTTCTTCATATATACGCCAACAACACGGTAGCCTTGCTCTTTGAGGAGCAACCCCGCCACGCTCGAATCCACGCCCCCGCTCATTCCGACACAAACAGTTTTCATGTCATTATTATACCACATCACAACATAAAAATCACAAAAATCAAGAGTTGAAGACTAACCTTGAGCGTGATAAACTAAAAGCATAAAGAAGGAAAAAATCATAGCTATGAAATACAAAAAATCTTATTTTATATTATGTGCCATTATGCTTAGCGCAATTGGTTTTCCATCAACCATGAAACCGGCTTCCGCCCTCACCTACTCCTCCGATACCGATATACAATTCACCTTCAACTCCGTCATCTCCATCAACCTATCTTCGCCTAACCTTGTAATTTCTGATCTAGCTCCTGGTGAATATTCTGATAGTAACATTATCACAGTAGGAGCTGATACCAATGCTTCTATGGGTTACCAACTAAGTGCCACCGTAGGGCAAAAGAATGGTACAGATGCTTTAGTAAATACAGTTAGTAGTTCTAATACCTTTGCCAACCTAACCACAACTCAGGCTACATTGGCTGGATTTAGTGATAATACATGGGGCTATTCATATTGTGCCGATTCGTCAACCAATTGCGGTAGTGGCGGTTCTGGCACATGGGTAAGTGGGAGTAAAGGTAGTACTACAGCTGGTTATGCTGGACTTCCGTTAGACAATAACGACAATGCTACTGATCGTGGTCAAGGTGGAGTCTTACTTCTAAACACTTCTGGTCCAGAAGATACTGTCCAATCAGTCCAATTCAAGATTGGTGCTAAAGCTAGTACTGGACAAGCTTCTGGTGATTATACCAACACCATCAACTTCTATGCTGTCGCTAATCCAGAGCCACAGCTAGGCCCAGTAGCCTGTGTGGCTGGGAAGATTTGCTATAATGAGAACGCTCTTAGTGGAGTAGAAGGTACTATGGGGGAACAAACTGCTGGGAATAACGCTTCTGTTACGCTACTCGCTTCCAACTTCTCTCGCTCTGGTTATGGCTTTGCCGGTTGGAATACAGCCTATGATTATTCTGGTACTAATTATGGTCCAAATGAAGATATTACTACTCCAGCCAATACTTCCACTAACGGTTTATCACTTTATGCTATCTGGGTTAAATCCGTTGGAAATCTTCAAAACTGGTCTGGTTGCCCTAGTCTTCCACAAGGTTCTGTCACTGCTCTCACCGATCAACGTGACAACAATACCTACGCCATTGCTAAACTCGCTGATGGTAAATGCTGGATGATAGAAAACCTAAGACTAGAAAACACTGGCACCGATAACGCTAACGGTTCACTCGCCCAAGGCTATGGCACTAGTGCCACCTACGGCAACTTCTCTGGTCTAGCTGATGCGGAAAACGCAAACTTTGAATATTCACACACCGCCAATAGTCTCTATTACAGTGGTACTCAGACAGGAACTGCAAGCGTAAATATAGGCACTACAGGTAACGCCGGTTGTCGTATGCCGCGATACAATAATACCAATACTTCTAGTCGCGCATCTTCTCCAGCTATAAATAGTGCACCGATGTATTCCTATGGCAACTATTATACTTGGCATGCTGCTATAGCTGACCTTACCTACAACGAAACCAACAACCAATCTATCACAGGGACATCGCTCTGCCCTTCCGGTTGGCGTCTGCCAATTGGCGGCAGAAAAGCAAATTTAGGGACTAGTGATTTTTGGAAAATGTCTCGCGCGACTATAGGCTCAGACCCCGCCAACTTTGCCAGTGATTACTTCTATTATACAAGTACGCCGGAGGGTTCTGACGCTTCTAAAAGGATGCGGGCTTATCCTAATAACTTTCTTTATTCTGGCTTCTTTAGCGCTTCGTCAACAGTCAGTGTTGGTAGTAGTGGCAGTTATTGGTCGTCCACTGCGGGCAATAGCGATAATAGCTATTTTCTGTACCTGAATAGCTCCAATCTACGCCCAGGCACCAATAGTTACAACAAAGATTATGGACAAAGCGTTAGGTGTGTTAACGGTTCCTAGTGGATTTTGTCCGATTCTTATTTCTTTGGTGATATGTTTGCGCAAAATAAAATGCTAGTGTATTATGATAGTATGCAAAGGAAAAAATTAAAATGAGAGGAACAAAATTTTTTACGGCAATTTTAGTGTCGGTGTTGCTATTTGGTGCATAATTATTCCCGCGGGTTCTCATAAAGTGCTAGAGTTGGTACTTATTGCCAAAAACATGAAGCACCTCAACCGTTTTTAAATGTCAAGCCACCAGAAAACCCACCATTCGGTGGGTTTAGAGTATAATGATTTAAATATATAATGTACTGGTTTAAGAACCAAGAACGCGCCTCAGTAGTAGGGCGGGATCGACGTCTAGGTTAGTCGAAAATGCTCGCCAATCTGTCATACGGTGCCATTTAATCTTGCCATCACTTTCTTCCGCCGTCGATTCGAGGCTCGATATCTGTTGAGACGGGCTCTCGTCCTCCCAACCCTTCGAGCCATATTTTAGGGCTGGACTATTCGTCATTTTTTTATCCCCTCCTTTCATGACAATCAACCTCTAATACTAAAAAGTACTCGCTAAAAACATCGAGTATATTATACCACGAATTTACACAGACATTGCACTGGCTAACGCAGGGCTTTAACCCTAGTGCATTCAGAACTCACTATTTCATTAATAACATTCACTACTTCGTGCATTTGTTCTTCACTATTTGTTTCACCCAAAGTCAATCGCAACGACCCAGCAATTTGGGAGTCAGACAGGCCAATTGCCGATAAAACGTGCGACCGTACGCCTTTCGACGCCGCGCATGCCGCGCCTGTTGCCACATACACCCCCTTCTCTTCCAACAAAAACACCAGTCTTTCCGCGTCAATCCCATCAAAACAAACTACTATAAAATTGTCTAAGCAATGCTTTTTGTTGATTAATTCATATCCTTCCAGGCCATCTAATAAAATGTTACGCCACTTTGCATATTTTTTCCGATTTCCATTCAAATGCTCATGTGCCAGTTCTACCGCGCGTGCAAATCCAATTACCCCGGGCACATTTTCAGTCCCCGAGCGCAAACCCCTTTCCTGCCCGCCACCCACAGTCAAAGGCGACAATTTCACCTCATGTGACACATATAAAGCTCCCACACCTTTCGGCCCATAAATCTTTGCCGCATTCAAGGTCAAAAGATCCACCCCCAGCCTAGCCACATTGATATCTAGCAAATTCAAAGCCTGCGACGCATCGGAATGTAATAATAACTGCGTCTTAATCCCTCGTTTCATACGGTCGATTTTCACTTCGCGAATTATCTTCGCAATCTCCGCAAGTGGCTGAATCGCCCCTAGCTCATTATTCACCAGCGCCACCGAAATCAATTCAGTTTCGTCCGTAATTTTACCCCGCAAATCGTTCAAATCAATCAAACCGCTCGGCAACACTTTAATTGCCTGCCCACCAAACCGTTCCGCCACACGTCTGACCGAATCATGCTCAGTAACAAGATACAGGACTCGAGAGCAAGTGGGTGCTTTGAGGGGATGTCCGGAGGTTACGACCGAGGATGAAGGCGCGCTCCGCCCGTGACGACGGGCCGGAGCGACGCCGGTCCCCGAAAAGTCGCCCACTTGCTCTCGCGTCAGTAAGCTCGTAAACGCCAAATTATTCGCTTCAGTCGCGCCAGCGGTAATGACGAGGTCGGAAGCTTTGGCGCCAATAGCATGCGCAATCGTCGCCTTGGCTGTCTCATAATCAGCCGCCACCTTTTTAGCCGGCAAATACGCCGCCGAAGGATTAAAAAAATCCTCGGTGAAGTACGGCTCCATCGCCTTCAAAACTCTAGCATCAACCGGCGTTGCCGCCGCATGGTCCAGATAAATCATATTCATATTATAACATATTATTCGGCATCAGTAAAATGACCGACAAATACAATTTGCTTTTCTCCGTCCCTCAAAATCAGCGTTTTTTCGTTTCTATTTATTTCGTAGTCATATTCATTTTCAAGATCATATAGCCATTTCGTCTCAATTTTCAATTTTCCATCCTCAATCGCCCAGAGAAAATCGTAATCATTAATATGGTTATTGGTAGTCAAAGTTCCTTTGCCTACCTCTGTAAACTTCCAATACACGCCCGGAATACAGTTGGTCCCGCCCCCATTTGTCGCCTCGCCATCTGTTTTTAAGTCACCAGTTTCTACGCTTTCTCCAGCTGACACGACCGGCTCACCGCTCGAAGCGCAATTCGTCCCATCGCTCAACACCCATTCTTCAGCTAGCATTAGGTATTCTCCATCCGTTATTATCGGCCCGCGTGTTAAATCCAAGACTAGCAAAACCACTCCGGCAATCAATAAAACTACCCCAACCGCCATCATGATTATCGAGATTAAAAATGCAGGCGATTTTTTACCGCCCTTGGCTTTTTTTGTTTTTTTATTAGTTTCAGGAGTTGGTTCTTCCACCACCTCCTCAGCTGCAAAAGCCTGTGCTAAGTCTTGCTCAGTTACTTCTTTTTTATCCATAACCCTATTTTAACAATAGAGTTTTGATTTGACAAGGTCAAGATAAGACTTCGCCGCCTTGCGGAAATTATTCAGTTCTTGACCTTCGATGCGCTTATAAATACCGTCTTGAACCTTTTTATAAACCCCAGCCGGGCGCACTTCGTAGCGAATAGTCATTTCTTTTATAGAACCAGTTTGGTCTAGATAGCTTTCGTGCCAAATCCACACATTTTTCTTAGCTTCAAAAAATTCCCTCTGATGCCCCGCCGGAATCGGCCCAAACAACGTTCGGCCCAATTCTGACTCGGCATTGATAAGATCGTCATAGGTTAGTTTATTTGTGTATTTATTATTATCGTCACGCAAAAATGGGAATTTTGGCAAATTTAGCGCCGGCAAGTTTAGCAGTTCCTTAAGCGACATTGTTCTATCTCCTCTGCGATTGCATTCAATTCTTCAAACACGGCACGGCTGTCCGTAGTGGCTTCATCAAAATTATAAGCCTCTTTGCGGGCAAATGATGGTATTTGAAAAACTCCATTTGCGTTATCCATACTTACATTATATCACAAAACACCTAGGAAGTCAAGCCAAACAGAGTATTTACGTTTTTGGTGGTCACTTTTGCTACCTCTATTTGTTCAGTTTCCAACTTCGCCGCTAGCCATTTTGCTATCTCAGATACAAAAGCCGGCTCATTTTGCTCACCCCTGTGAGGAGCTGGCGCCAAAAACGGCGCGTCTGTCTCTAAAAGGATCCTCTCTAGCGGTGGTAGGGGCAAAGTCGAATAAGTCGCCAGGCCATTAACGCCCACATAATAATCTGTTTCATTCAGGATCCGTTTTAATACTTTTTTGCTATCTGTAAAAGAATGCACTACTCCATGTACCTGAGGGAAATTCTCTACCACTGGGAAAAAGTCAGCGAATGCCTCGCGCACGTGGAAAGATACTGGTAAATCATTATCTACCGCCAACTGTAGCATTTGCTCAAATAGTTTAATCTGTGCCTCCCGGTCATAACCCGCGTAGTGGTAATCTAGACCGACCTCGCCAATCGCGACAGGCAGTTTGGACACACTCTGAGGGGGTGTCCGGAGGTCACGACCGAGGATGAAGGGCGCGAGCCCCGTGACAGGCCGTCGAAGGAGTCGAGCAAAAGAGTAGCTTGCTACTCTTTTCGAGACGACGACCGGCGGACGACCTTGGTCGACGGGCGCGAGCGACCCGTCCCCCGAAGAGTCGTGTCCAAGCTGTCTGTCATTGGCGGACTCGGGATGTACCCCATAAGTCCAATAAACATTCTCATGTGTAGACGCAAATTCCTGCGCCGCCATCGAATCTTCATGCGAGGTGCCGATACAAATGATCTTCTCTACTCCGGCTTTTCGTGCTCGTTTCAAACATTCTTCCGCTTGCTCGGCGGAGAGGAATTCCCTATCGTGTAGGTGGCAATGCGAATCAATTAGCACGATTCTCTCTTTTCCGTTTAATTGGGTCGAGCTGGCGTTTACGTAACCTCAACGATTTTGGCGTCACCTCAAGTAGTTCATCATCAAGCAAGAAATCCAAACACTGTTCCAGAGACAACTGCGTATAAGGCGTTAGCTGAATCGCCCCATCTGAAGCGTGTGTTCGCATATTGGTTAGCTGTTTTTCACGGCAAACATTGATGTCGAGATCATCTTTTTTATTCGATAGCCCCACGATCATCCCCTGATACACCGGCACTTGTGGCGGAATATACAAAATCCCGCGCGCCTGTGCCGCATCCAAAGCATACGCCGTAGACACGCCACTTTCAAACGACACCAAAGCACCATTTCGCTCTGGTTTATACCTCCCCTCCACCGGGCGATAACCCGAAGGAATCGATGACATAATCACGGTGCCCTTCGTCGCGGTTAACAGATTATTACGTAGCCCAATCAGCGCCGCCGTGGAAATTTCATAGACAAATCGAGTACTCCCGGAAGCGGTCATTTCTTGAGTTTTAAGCTCGGCTTTACGAATACCAAGCTCCTGTGAAACCGCCCCCACGAATTCCGGCTCTACCTCAATCGTCAAATCTTCAATTGGTTCGGATTTCACGCCGTCAATTTCGCGATAAACCACCTCAGGTCGCCCGACTTCCATCTCGTAGCCCTCGCGGCGCATCGTCTCGATTAGCACCGACAAATGTAATTCGCCTCGCCCAGACACTTTATATCCCAAACCATCTGGCTGGATTTTTAGAGCAATATTGGTCTCAAGCTCGCGCTCCAGCCTCTCCGCAATTTGCCGTGAAGTCGTAAATTCACCTTCACGTCCCTTAAGTGGAGAAGTATTCGGCCCAATGTAAATCGACAAAGTCGGTGATTCGAGTTCAATCCCAGGTAAAGCCTCCGGATTGTCGCCGGTCGCAATTGTGTCGCCAATATTCGCCTCCGCCACACCAGTCAGCGCCACGATATCGCCCGCAATCGCTTCTGCAACTTCTTCCTTGCCGAGACCTTTATAGATAAACAAATTGTCTATTTTGCTGTTTTTCATCTCGCCGTTGTGTAATATTTTCACCGACTGATTCTTTTTCAGTTTCCCACGGAAGATTTTACCGATACAATATTTACCAAGATAATTATCGCCTGCCAGCGCCGCTACCAATAATTGTGCCGATTCGGCATCTGCATCCACGGATGGCGCCGGAATATCGTTGATAATCGACTCAAAAATCACATGTAAATCATCATCAAGGTCAGTCGTCTTCCCTGCTCGGCCTTCCCGCGCAATCGCATAATACACTGGATAAAACAGTTGCGATTCATCCGTCGCAAGCTCCAAAAACAGAGACTCGACTTCACTCAAAACCTCTTCAATCCGTGCTGCCGGTTTGTCGATTTTGTTTATTACTACCACCGGTTTCAAACCCAAGCTTAGCGCCTTAGATAGCACGAACTTGGTCTGTGGCATCGGTCCTTCCTGCGCATCGACAATCAGTAAAACCCCGTCCGCCATATTGAGGGTTCGCTCTACTTCGCCCGAAAAATCCGCGTGTCCCGGCGTGTCGATAATATTTATCTTGTAGCCATCGTAATACACGCAAGTCTGCTTCGCGGTGATAGTAATACCGCGTTCATGCTCCTGATCCATGGAATCCATAATCAGGGTCTGCGACATTTCGGCTTGGTTATCACGAAAAGTATGCGACTGCTTAAGTAGCCCATCCACCAGCGTAGTTTTACCGTGGTCCACATGGGCAATAATCGCCACATTTCGTATCATATCTTTATTTAAAGTCATAAGGGATATTTTACCATAAATTGACAAAAATTACAATCCGTGATATAATAATACAATATGGCCAATCGAAATAAACACCTAAACCCGAACCAAACCTATCAGCCCGAGCGCTGCTGGGTTGGTGATACCCATAAAATCTGTTATGACACGCGCGAGGAAGCCGAACTCGCCGCGAAGGTAGCCGCATACGACCATGGCGCACCCGAACTCACCGTCTACAAATGCGAATACGGCGACCACTGGCATTTAAGCTCAAAATAATTCTGGAATAAATAAGGCAAACAGGCAACGCGGCCCCAAGCCAACAGGGTGAAAGTGACTAGGACCCGACTGTACACCTAATACTTTGCCCGTAGTACTTACTGATGCCACTGGTACCTGGGTACACGTTGGAGCTATACAGACCCAGGCTGTAGCTATAGTCGTAATAGTACGCAGTAGAAGACCAATAGTAGCCGCTCGACCCTCTATTGCGGGCTGACGCCGTATTGAAGTAGCCGGAGTAGAGGAAGTTATTCGGATATGCTCGTAATGCGTTTGTTACGGGACCTGCTTCTGCTGTACCTGTGTAATATGGTTGAGTAGCGCTGTCGTAGTTTGCTGGATTAGTGCCATTATTTATACCAGTAACTATAAGCGCCCATAGGTCATTAGTAGCTTCTCTAGATTTATTGCCACCACGTGGTAATCTCCAACCAGCTGGGCAGAGTGAGGTTCCTACGGTTTCACTTGTCTTACCATCAGCATCGGTAGCAGTAGGACTATCGTAGTAGATAGTGCTAGCCATGGCGGCAGACCAAGTGTAGTAGTTACCATAGCTATACATTCCAGCTCCTGTAGTGCTGTTTGTTTCTGAATTAGAAGTTGGGTTTTGTGGTCTATCTGTGGTGCTAGTTGGAGTATTGTAGCTATTGTAGCGTGGCATGCGATAAGCTGGGGAACCACCCGTACCAATATTTATCGTATCATTGCTGCCATCATTACTATATAAGCTGTTTGCGGAATAGGTTGAAGTAAATCCTGTATTTTCTGCATCAGCTAATCCAACAAAATTACCATAGATAGTAGATTTACCGAATCCTTGAGCTAATGTTTCATCATCAGAATCACCCGCTTTTAGACGGAGGTTCTCTATCATCCAGCATTTGCCATCCGCGAGTTTGGCTACAGCGTAGGTTTCGTTGTCACGTTGATCAGTGAGGGCAATGACTGCTCCAGATGAAAGGGATGGGCAACCTGTCCAACCTTGGAGGTTACCAGTAGATTTAATCCAACGAGCGTAGAGGGATAGACCATTGTTGCTACCTGTGTATTGCCCTGCGGTGAAGGTGATGTCTTCTTGTGGACCTAGGAAGCCTGTATCGTCAGAATAATCGTAGGTGGTGCTCCAGCCGGCAAAGCCGTAACCGGCGCGACTGAAGTTGGAAGCGAGAAGGGTGGCGGAAGTAGGCGAGACACCATCAGTCGTACCAGACGCAGGTATAGTCTGGCAACCCATCGTACCTTCTACGTTGCTGTCATTGGGATAGTAGCAGATTTTACCAGCTTCAGTGGTTTGGGGTTGTAACGGCACTTCGGTCATCGGATGAACCAGAGTATACCTCACCTTCCCAGTATAAGTCCCGGCTACCTGAGTGGCAGAAATCCAAGAAGCATAAGTAGAGGTAAAGCCAGAACCAACAGCGTTCACGCCAGTAGCAGGTAAGTCAGTATTGGAAGCAAATGATACGACTTTAGTATATTCACTTGGTACTACATGATAGCTAGAAAAAGCCCCATTAGTATCAGAATGAATAGTAGGAGCGTAAGTTCCAGAAATCGGAGCTAGTTTCATCGCCCAGTTGGAAGTGTTACCAGAATTAGCTACACCAGTATCGAAATCATAGGCACTGCTGACATTATGTTTCATCAAAGTATTACCTATTTCATCATTGGAATAACCTACAGCATAAATGGCATAGCCATTGTTATCATTACAATAAGTCTTAAAGGTAGTAGTGCCTATTTCAGAATAGTATTGGTTATTTTGGACTGTTTTAGTGTGCTCTCCGCCAGTAGCTATGATGCCTTCTACTGTACAGGATTCTGGAACGGTGATGTTGATTTGGTCTACGACGTCATCGGCAAACGCGTGCGCATTTAGCAGAAAACTAGCAGCAATCAAAACCAATCCCACTAAGCTCAAGCTTATTTTTATGTCAATATCTTGTTTTCCCATGCCTACCTCGCTTACGTTAATCCCATTATAACATACCTATAAGCGATATCAACTATTTTTAACAAAATCATATGCTATAATTATACAAAACGGAGGA
>JAUMXR010000032.1 GCA_030528995.1 Candidatus Saccharimonadota bacterium
TAGGAGTAATTATATCTTTAAGAATTAATCCACCATTCGCAAAACTACTCATACCCATACATTTACCCATAGGAGGATTCATATCTCTAAGTTCTTTAATCAATCTACCATTATTATCAAATAACTCTTCAGGTCTATAACTTCTTAACCAATTCTCAATTAAAGTTAAATTTACAGGATTATCTCTAGTAAAAGTAATTGGTACTTGATGAGCTCTAAAACTACCTTCAATTTTCTTATTATCAAATTCTTTTGGACCAGTCCATCCTTTAGGAGTAGTTAATACTATCATTGGATAATTACCAGTACCTTTTTCTTTTATCTTTTTCACTCTTATTCTCCCATTGCCTGACTGGCGATATTAAACTTATTTATTGCACAATAATCCAAATCTTCTGCCGCCTGATAACCTCCCGGGGTAGCACAGAAATTTCCCTTAGCCGTGATGTCAACGCCACCTTGCAAAGTACCCAAAATCAAAGAAGCAACATAAAATAGTCCTTTTTTACTTTTGCTCTCGGCCGGTTTCGCAGACCATAAATCATAAAGCACCAAATTATTCTCTGCATCGGTCGACAAAACATCAATTGGCTCCTCAAACAATGATTGATAATTACTGATATCAAAAACATTTGCAATATCGGAATTATCGATCTCATATTTTGCATTTGAATTATTGTTCGGATTTGCCCCCTTCATAACTGAAGCACAAACAGAACGATCCCTATCTTCAAGTTTCAATAGCCAAAAGTTCTGCCTTGTTTTCACTGAACCATCAATTTTGTATTTTAATTCTGCCCTCCAGACACCTTTTACCTGTCCATCATTGGCAAAATATCCAGAATTCCAAATATACGAATACGAACCAGGACAAAACGCTCCGAATACCGGCACATTGTCTTTTGCTTTTCCATTTATTACTACGTCAGCACGTTTAGTAATAAGCACGTAGTTAAGCGCCCCATCCTCCAAACAGCGTTTACGCTCATCTGACCCATCCTTGTAATTATCGCAAAAACCAGTCACCGCCGCACCAGGCGAATTTTGTATCGCAGCCCTAATGTCATCCACCAAATCCATCCCGGTACTATTTATTTTGTTCAAAGTCATTCCACGACGATAAGACGATATAGTGTTATTTATAATGACGACAATAATAATTGAAAGTATCGCAATAAAAGCAATCGAAAGCGACAATTCCACCAGAGTAAAACCCTTCTTACTTTGTTTTTTTATAGCCTCTCGCATCTATTCTCCTCATCGCCGATTATCTCTACACCGGAACCATTTCTCGCACCCTTAATAATCCGCACATCCCTTCTAATCCCACCTTCATTTATTCCATTGGGGTTTACACAAAAATCTACAGCCTCATTTTTAAGATTACTTTTTATCGTTTTTAAAGGATTGTAATCCACTACACCACCTTGGTTAGCCTGCCTTATGCCTTTATTTATATCTAAAGTTTCACCCTTATATACAAAAGTATATACGGTGCCCGAAGCAGGATGTCTCACAATCAACAAAGCACCCTTAAACGATTCAGTGCTATTCGTGTTTTGAATCGCCGAAGCCCATCTGGGTCTATAATCTTCGACTAACCCCACCGGCTGATATTCACCTCCGTTTTTTCTCACTACATTTATGTTCGCGTCAGTCTCCAAAACATCCAGGATTTTTCCCGAAGCAAGACTAACATCCCCAATCACATTATATGAATAGATTGCGTCCGTGTTCTCAATTGAATTACCCGCCAAATCTTCAGTCTCACCAAATGAGACCAACTTTCCGTAAATTGCCATTTCCGTCTTACCGCTCCCCTCACTTTGCACATTCATCGTCTGTGCATACATCGTTCTTAAAAATTCTGCATAATTTTGTACCGCATCATTATAACGCTGTTGAAAAATCGAATTTTGCGTACCCACTGCAATCCCTACGAATAAAGCACCCGTAATCGCCAAAAACAAAGCCACCTCAATCATCGTAAAGCCAAGCTTTTTCTTACTCATAAAACCATTATACCATAAGCGTCATATTTTTTGCATATCGTTTTAGAAGCTCGGGAACAAGAACGCCATCCATTTTTCAAAATTTGATCGTTCTTCTTTTGGCATCTCAATGCTATAAACTTGGCTATGCTTTTTTTTGGCCTCCTCGGAATTAGTTGGCATGACTACCATGTTCTCTCCGCTTAGCATTTTTTCTGAATATTTTCTTGCCAATAGTTCTTGGTACTCTTCCGTTCTATAATACTCATTTTCCAACTCTTTCGTCTCCACCTCAAGCCTTATCAGCTCTAAATTCCTTTTCTCTTCTGCTAATTTTTCCGACAAAGCCCAGTTACGCGACATCGCCCCAATCGACTGAAAAGTCCACACTAAGCATAGAGCAATCGCGAAAACCAAAATCAAGTTCTCTACTGTCAAAAAATCATGCTTTAGCTTAAACCTCAACCTCCTCAAAGCAGTTTTTATCTTGTTCATGCTTATCATTATAGCATTTTATGATAAAATATATAAGACGGGGTATAGCTCAGTTGGTTAGAGCATGCGTCTTATACACGCAGTGTCCTTGGTTCGAATCCAAGTACCCCGACCATAAGAAATGAGATAAGATTCCAATCTTATCTCATTTCTTATATTTGATACTTGGATGAGAACCAAAGGTTCGCCCAGCGTAGGAGGTGAGCGAATATAACAAACAAGTTTGTTATATTCCGAACCGACGCCCGCGGGGAGACCTTTGCTTTAGCAAAGGTCTAATCCAAGTACCCCGACCACGGCAGAAAGCGAGACAATAGAAACAGTCTTGCTTTTTTTATTTTTAAACCAACATCCAAACATCCAACATATTATTTCCTAATCCTAGGCTAGTATCTTGGCGGTAATTCCTTCAAATAGACTGTCGTCAGTTTCCCACTATTCGAAACGCTAGCGTTACTAGCACCCCACAAATACAGCGTCGAATCATAATCCACAATTTCAGCCGGGATAATAGAATCAGTTCCCGTAGAAGCACCATAAGTCCTATTCGCTGTCAATGTATTCGTAATTACAGCCCCATTTATCTTCAGTTGATTAGAATAAATGCTGCTACTAATATCCCGATTATCAGAATTACCACAAGTATCTACATTGCCTTTTGCAATTAACACCGCATCAATACGAGTAACATTGCAGTTAATCTTTATATTCTCAGCATAAAGCACTAATTTCGGCACGTCCGCAAGCGTCGAAAACGAATAGCTGCCCAAGAAATCTATATTATCCGTTATCGTAATATCTCCACTCGCATTTACCACTTTCGTCATCCCCATCGACACTACCGTATTGCCGACCGCTAAATCGCCCTCCACTTCTTCATATTCCACATCAGCTTCTTGCGTATTTCTAAACCTAGCAATCAAATCACTTCGATTCTCTTTTTCTACATTGCTACCGGATCTACCCATATTCCCCGCCGAACCATTATTCTTGCATCCTTCATTCGCAAAAGTCAAAACGCTTCTTTTACAGAAATCCAAACTGTTTTCAACACTACCAATAGGATAACCTGTGCTAGCCCCACTCGCAAATCCCTTGACTGCCCCAATTGACACCACTCCAAGTTCCGCCCAAGAACCGAATACATAATAACCATTACTACCATTTAGCGAATATGTATTCACACCAGCCAAGTGATTCTTGGCACCTACAGCTGTATTTATCGAGCCGGCGGAATACACCCCTCCACCCCATACTTGAAGACTTGGCTTCTTTGCTACTCTAAAACACTTCCGCTCCGATTCAGCCCAAGTATTGCTACCATTTACATCCAGACTAGCATATCCGCCACTATTGGCAGGGTAAATCATCGAAACGGCACAAATAATCGTTCCGGCTGGAACATCAGGGACATTAAAGCTTGTCATTTTGTTAGAGCTTCTTTGTTTATCCATCTCACCCAGCGAAACATTTTTTAAAACAGCATCATCACTATCAACCACCGGAGTCAGCATTTCTTCCCCATTCACTACAACTTTCACTCTCCACTGAGGATGTGGAACTCCAGTAGCATACTTTTCACTAGCGTTATTCGTCGTCAAATCATTTGTCCTTGGGTTCACAATATATTTGTACTTTAGAGTGAAAGTCTCGCCAGCATACATCACTTCGCTTTCGTCATTGTCTATTACCGTAGTATTTACATAATTATAAGGTACCACCACAGAAGCTGTCCTAGATTTAATCTCGGTTTTTATATCACCAACATCATAATGATTGGCATCTTCATAGAAACTAATTTGCGTTGGAGTAGATTTAATATCATTTACTGAGTTAGTTTTTATGGTTTCACTTAAAGTTTTGCCTACGCTACTTACGCTCACGGATTGGTCGTTAACTTCTTGCCTAAAATCAGTAGAACCATTTGCATAATTGAAATTACTGGTATAACTCAGGCCAGAACTTTCCACCCTAAAATCATTATTCCAACTCTTATAGCTTCCACCGAACACGCCAAGATTATCATCATATAGTTTATGCATAGATTCTGTAATATTTTTTCCAGAACTTGGTACCACCTTCGAGCCAACTTTAATTCGTTCAGGAATTAAATTATAAGTATATTGCAATTTTGGATTATACGTTGCCCTAAAAGCTAATCCATCGCCAGGCTTCGCGTAAACCGTGCGTTGATAATAACCGTAATTACTTACAGATTTGTTTCTCACTTTAATATTAATCAACGAAGTATCTCCAGAATTCTTATTCGGGTCATCTGGCACGTCTGGGTCACCTGGATCCGGCGGTTGCGCATCACCCACCGCCAAAGCACATACTGTCAAAGATTGGTTTTCCTTATTCCTATCTGCCCAAAAAGTAAGCGTCTCACACACCACCTGGCCCGGCATCATCTTTTTCTCAAAAGCTTCTTCCCGTTCTTTGATTGCGCTACCAGCACTGAATGTCTCAGTCGTAGTATCTTTAACCGTCCCGCCAGAAATCGAACTGTAATTAGAAGTTCTGGTTATCTTGTAAGTAGTACTACCGGCCCCAGCATCACGTCTTAAATAATGCCAAAATTTCACGGTGCAACCATTTACGGAATCACAACTTATCGGAAGATACGCTGTATCGCTCGTATTTGTGTAAGCATAATCCCCATTTTGGTTTCTACCTACTGACTTGCCGTTTGTTTTTGACCAGGCTCCATTCGAACTCGATACTAAAGATAACCCAGAAAACTTATTCATCTCTGCTCTAGCAACAACCTTAGTGTCTCCATTCACCGCATACTGACTTGCCGATACGTCAGTGCAATACCTGTCGGTCGGAGAAACGCCAGAATCATTAATCTTAAACGAAGTTAATGTGTACCCAGAAGTCACTGAAAGGCAAATTTTCAACTCGTCGCTCTTATATATACTATCCCCGCTAGACAGCGAACCCGTACTCGCACCATATGTCGTTGCCTTTCGTTCCACCGTCACACTAGTTCCCTCACCAGCATCAATCGTCAACTCATATTTTGGCGCATAATAAGCATACACGATATGGTCTTCAGTCAATTTTTTGTGATAGACCGTATAGCTTCCTCCAACCAAATCCGAAACATAAGGATCATTGCTTGTATTGGTATCAGTAATGCAACCACTCTTGCCACTAGACTTCGAATCTTTCCAACAAACGAACCTATAGCCATCATCAGTTAAGTTTTTTCTCGTAGCCTGTTTTGAGTCATTGCCGCTCGCAGCCGGTTTTATATCTCCACTAGTCAGGGCAGTATTATCGTAAATATTACGTCCTTCCACATCTAAATCATATTCTTCATTGATTGACGACAAACAAAAACTAGCTACATTTATCTCATCAAGATCATAAGTAGTCAAAACTTCACTCAATAATTCGCCGTAAGTATAATCTTCTCCGCCAATCGTCCCAGCTTTTTCACCAAAAAATCCAGCGCTCATCGAACCATTTGCTTTATAGCTAACCACAGATGTATAGCCTTTTTTAGTCGAAACGTCATTTGCGACACTCATAATAGTATGCGTCGTTTTTCCAACATAGTGTAAATTAAGCATCGTTGTCTCGTCTGTAAAATTCTGAATAACAATACCATGATACCCATCCCCATAATCATGATCCGGATTGCGATAGTTCCCAGAAATGACCACATAGTCGTCATTGGCGCATGTATCCAAACCGCTATATTTACCAACCATATACTTTTTTTCAAGCAAATATTTATAATCTTCTCCCGTAATCTTTATCCAGTGCGGACAATAATACTTTCCATTCCCCACCGCGCCCTCATCATCAAGATATTGACCCTGATACCAACCAGCCT
The DNA here is from genome assembly GCA_030528995.1 of Candidatus Saccharimonadota bacterium. Lineage (GTDB taxonomy): Bacteria > Patescibacteriota > Saccharimonadia > Saccharimonadales > Saccharimonadaceae > Nanosyncoccus. The sequence continues at coordinate 6,334 of JAUMXR010000032.1, forward strand.
GTAATAAATTTAGAGTACAATCATAATTCACCCAGCCGCCAGTACCACCCCCACCACTGCTTGCGTTACCCCCCGTCGAATAACCAATCCCACCAGCATAGGTGCTATTTACGCACGCACCACAAAGTAGGAATGCTAATAGCAAACCAAAGACAGTCATCAATATGTTCTTACTCTTCATTATTAACCTCCATATCCGCTCCGTTTTCTCCAACCAAACGTTGTTTTTCTTCCAACTCTTCTTTACGTACTGGTTTTTCTAGCATCCAATTTGCCCCCTCAACTTCCAAATCGTCCGGTAACTCAATCAATTTTTCCAGTATTCTTATTTCGCCATTAATATCTTCAGCTCTAGAATAAAGCCACAAATATTGTTCCAAGAGCCAATATTTATTCTGGTCGTCCAACCTCGCATCATTAAGTCCCCCGTCCAATATACGTGCGGCCTCATCGTATTCCTGGTTATTAACCTTTATAGTCGTCAAATAATGTCTAGCTGTTATCGCATTGTCTAAATCAACAGAATTGTCGATAATTCCTTCCAGATAATCAATGTATTCGTCATACCCCTCAGCTTCATTATCAAAAGAGTACAAACTCACCTTATCATATATTTCACCAGTTTCTAACTCCATCTTTATTTTTTCGCTTTCACTAGTAAACGCACCGCTTCTCGCCAACATCAACCAAATATTAATCCCACCTAAAACTACAATCGCTGCAATCAAAATAAAAGAAATAGTCTTTAGCCATCCAAACTCGCCTTTCGACTTCACTTGGCTCCTTTTATTTTTAGATTCACCATCAGTCATACTTCTTTAATATTACCACAACCATTATGAAAAAACAATCAAAAAACCACCTCCCCCCTCAGGTGGTTTTTAATTCAAAACGATTATTTCTTCTTGAGGGTCAAGAAACCGTTGCGTGGATTTTCCACAACCATTCTATCGGCTGGCAAATCACAAGGAGTACCCTTGCCGCCATTCTCTTGCTTTGTGAAGAAATAAATAGTCTGAGGTTTGCCACCACGTAGAGTAACTTCAGATTTATGTAGATAGTATTTTACACCTTTACCGTTGGTATGTTCGTAAGCCATTTCAGCTTTCCTCCTTAAGTTAATATATTCTTATCTTATGACCCCGTGCATAAAATGTCAAGAGGTTTTTTGCTATTTTACTTATTTTTATACAAATAACAGTGCTAAATGAAGAAAAGCCCAAATCAAAAACCGGATAAAAATCACAACAATCAAGATTATGGTAATCAGAATCATAAAGCCAGTTAAAGTTGGCGCCCATATCGGTGCCGCGAAGTCCCACCGGTATAGTTCCGTCGACGGCAAACTCGCAATTATCTTATCCTGAATCTCATCCGCCGCCGGATATTTCTGAATTTCACTCACCATGCAATTGATATAGTTTGGGTTATCCCAAGTCCAGCCGTTCGCTATCGCCTGCGCTCGACAGGTTTCACTCGCCAAAGCATAAATATTGCCATTTGGATTTGCATCCGAAGCTATATTCTTCTCTGCCTCCGCCAAAGCCCGATTCGCCGCCCGAATATACTGATGTTCCAAATAAAACGGCCCCGTCCCAAAGGTTATCTTCTGCTCTCCATTGTCATCTACCACGTTTATCACCATATTTGAAACCGTAAATTCCTTCAAAGTCTTCAACTTTTCCGCAATCTCTTCATCCGAAGCTTCTTCTTTATCTGCTGTAAGTACCGCATCTCGCATTTCCGCCATCCGAATATGATCTAATCTGAGTAGCGTCGCATCCAAAAACAAAAGCGGAACCAATGTTGCGAGCAGCCACCAAGTCTTCAATTTTTTTGGTTTTATTTTTAATTTTGCCATATCCTTATTATAACATAATCATTACCGACAAACTTAAGCTTGCACAAAAACAAAATCTTTGCTAGAATAATACCCATCGCTCATTTCCCAATGACTTTTGGCTAAGGTCTGCGCGAGGTGGGTACAGGTCGTAAGAGCGAAAAACATTAAGGAGAAAACTAGATACATGCGTATCAAACGACTAAAACGTTCGAAAGAACGCCAAGAGTCTAAGATAGCTCCTGCCCCATGGCAAGAGTTTATCGAAATCTAAAGAGCCCCACTTTGGGGGCTCTTTTTTATCAATTAATCCTCTTCTTCCTTCTCAAGTTTCGCCTTAACAATCTTCTTTATGATATCTACAAATCCTTCATTGGTTTCTGGCTTTTCCCACTCAACTACTGCACCATTTTCTAATGTCATCCCTCCATCTTCATTCCATCTAATCAGCTCACCATCAATATAAAAAGCCGGCGTACCTTCAATATTAATCCGCTTCCCTATCCCCATATCAAAGCTAATCTTCTTCGAAACCGCCTCGCTAGAAATATCCTCGCTAAACTTCTCGACGTCACCCTCACCCTTCGTAACTTCCTCAAAATACTTAGTGAAGAGTTCTG
>JAUMXR010000010.1 GCA_030528995.1 Candidatus Saccharimonadota bacterium
GGATTATCCGGATCATCTGGAGCGTCTGGACTGAACGGGCCATCTGGGTCATCTGGAGATTCAGGTCCGTCCGGCTCGTCAGGATCATCCGTCCCACCAGATGGGTCATCACTACGCGCCACTGTAAGCCTCGCTGTTGCTACCCCATTATCAGAAAAGCTCACAATAAACGAGTGTTCCCCACTCTCAATAGTCCGTAAATAGTCACCATTAATATGTATTATCGTACTTCCCATCTCGGAAGTATAAGCCGATTCGGGCAAAAGCACACCATCTATGCAGACAGTTCCACCTTCAAGGAATAATCCATACTCAGCATTTATTACAAAAGTGGCGCTAGCATCCTTTCCATCCACATTAACCACCTGCCCATCGCCTTCAACCACGTTATAAACCCGTCTTTGGCCTATCACCTCAATCGTAAATAACCCAGTAGTATAATTGGCAGAATCGTTATTATAAGTATAATCTACTGCATAAGTATTACTCCCCAGCTTAATGCTCTCATCCGGTTCACGCCAACTCAAACCATCAGTATCAAAGGCGATTGTCGATAGTTTTGCACCAACCATCCCTCTTTTTACAGTCTCAATTTCACTTGGAGCAGTAGAAACCTTCTTCTCGACCTTCAACGCATAGCTAGCTGTAGCACTCCCGTAATTATCGGTAGCTGCAGCTGTGGCCGTAATTACAACATCACCTGCACCCACAATCGTCACCTCTCCACTCTGAGCATTAATATTCGCAACCGCAGTATTATTAATCGTATAAGTAATCACACCACCATCTGTCCTATTATTTGTGGCCAAATTAATAAAGCTTGCATCTCCGTAAGTTTTTGTGATTTTTCCATTTTCAAAAGATAGCACCTGAGCCACTTCGTTTCTCTCCCATACAGCATACAATGTCATCACAATCTCAGATGGCACAATGCTGTCCCCGGCTCGATACTCAACCGTAGCAGCATCAGCAGTGCTAGCCCAACCAAGGAATGCATAACCAGAACGAATTGGCGTTCCAGTCCCAATCACAATCGAACACCGACCAGTCGTCGTCTCACAATACTGAGTTTCAGGTGCATCACTACCACCATTTGCGTCAAAGTTCAAAGCAAAACGCATCGCCGGCGGGATAAATGGCCCATAAAAAGCATACAAAGTCATATTATTATTAATAGTTATACTGTCACCAGGCTTATAGTCCGCCTTTGTTGCATCCGCTTTTGTCGCCCACCCAATGAAGACGTAATTTTCACGCGTCGGACGCACCTGATCATTTATAACAATCGTACAAGCCATTGGCTGAGCGTCCGTCGTTGTACATGATTGCGACGTAGGAGCTCCAGTACCACCATTAGCATTATAAGACAAACTATAAGTGCTAACATTTTGTTTCCAGACAGCATAAATAGTCTTATCATTAAGCAAGCTAACTTTATCGCCAGCCTCATATTTCGCAGTAGTAGCCGAAGAAGTATCGGCCCAACCAAGAAATGTATAGCCAGAACGAGTCGGCGTCGCCGAAGCCACGGTTACGTTACAAGCTCCGTAGATTCTTTCACAACTCTGAGAACCAGGAGCGCTTGAACCAGTATTGGCATTATACGACAACGACGGATAAACAATAGCAGGGTCAGCTATAGAATAGTAACGACAATAATGACTTCCACCAGCCGCGATACTACAATACACACCATCATTGTCTTTAGTTGTTCTCATTTTATTTTGCGAGGGCAGATTCCCGAGCGCATAATAATAAGTACGTTCTATTTCAAACCACCTCGAATTCGACAGACCATGCGCAGTAGTAGCAATTGTGTATGGCACATTGTCACTACGATTCAAATCCAACATATTAATTGCATCTGGTGCCACGTTATAACTATGATGCGCCATTTGATAAATAACAATGTTTTTTACATCCGCCCCAAGTTTTGTCTTTATTGCTCGTGAAGCCTCCGTTTCACTGGCAAATTTGCTATTTGAAGTGAGAGTTTCAAAACGCCCATTCACGAAACGTGGATTCTTATAAACCGATGTCCAACTATTTCCAAATACCCCATTTGAAGGAGCAAAATCATAACCAGCATTCTCGATATCATTTGGGAAGTACATATATTTATTACCGCCATTAGTCGATACCGTCCCTAAAATCGCTAAAGACTCGGCATTCGAAAGGCAAATATTTCTTACGTTATCAGTATCCACAAAAGCATAATAATATCTATAGTAAAACTTATTCGTTCCTACGCCAGTCTCCTGTATTATTTTATTGGTCGTTTTCAAAGTAATATTCGGATAATCGTTGCTATCGAAATAAACATACTTGCCATCACTTGTTTTATAGATATCATTCGCATACTCAGTATAAGCATACCAACCAATGGCCCAGCCATCTTTATCCTTACTGCAAATAGTCCCATCGTACACTAACTGAGTATTAAATGTATTCAAAGTCAAATAATCACCTACCTTAAAGCTCATGCCCTCTGTTAACTGCACCATATTGCTCCGAAGTTTTGTCTTAAAACTATCCGCTGTATAGCCTCTAGTATACGGAGCATTGTTTGCGTGAGCAAAAAATTTATTTACCTCTGAATCACTAAAGACATTATTAGTTGTGTAAATCTTTGCACCATCCTTCAACGCACTTGCTACCGCCGCAATATAATACCATTTTCTACTTGTTTTCACGCCCCAAACCGTATCATATTTATATCCCGCTTTTGTCACGTCAGTATCATACATCCAATCCTCATCTTTTATTATCAGATTCTTTACCGTAATCTTATTATCACCGATTAGCTCATAAGCACTCCCCACATGATCACCATCCAAATGAGAAATAAACATATAATCAATCACTACATTTGAAGTACCTTGGTAATCTTTCAAGGCATTATATACTATAGTTCTAATTTGGGATTTATCATTCCCAGTATCAATCAGTACATATTTATTGTCACGAGTTTTTATTATCATCGATTCGTTCTGATTGGGTCGCTCACCAACTGGAATCAACGAATTACTCTGCGTATTCAAAACCCTTACTTCAACCATTTTACCAGTAGACGGCAACGTCGCAGCATTTGTCTCTTCCTGATTGTGGTTAACGATAATCCCTACTATCATCGAAGCAATCGCACCACCCATAAACAAAATAAAACCAAAACTCAAAAAAACCGAGCGTAAACCTTTTATACGAAAAACCTTTCGTTTCATGTAAGACCTTTCTTTTTTATATTAAGTTTTTATCTCTACACTCTTAAGCTTATTTTAAAAAATTATTTTAAATTTGTCAACTAGAATATTGTAAAAAACTATTTTTTCAATGCCATCCGGATGCGTTCTTCCACCGGCAAATCCATTGGTACCTTCTCCGATGCCACCATCGTCTTCGTCTCCGGTGACAATCGTGACAAATTACCTAGCCCACCCCCCCCTAGTAATCAACAATACACCTGATAGATTGTCCATGATCCTTACCATTGCTTAAACCGGGATAAACGGAACCTAGTTCAACATCAAAAGCATAAGCAAAGAATTGATTTTTCGCCATAGATGTCCAATAAACACCCCAAGCCCCCCTACCATCAGGACTATTAGGATAATACTTGCCAGAAAAGAGAAAGTTATTAGGATAAGAGCGCAGTACGTTACTTGCAACTGAATCAGTAGCACCAGCATTAACTGCAGCATTCAAAGCATAGGCCTCGCCAGAAGAACCACCTGTTGGTAAATGCCAACCTACTGGACAAATTGAAGTAGCAGTAACAGATTGCCCATCAGTACCATAGTAGGTAGTATCCGCAATGGCGGCAGCCCAAGTATAGTAATTGCCATATGAATAAGTGTTACTATCACCCCAATAATCAGAAGTACCAGTATATCTTGAGCTTGTATTAACGTTATTATAGCGCGGAAAGCGGTAAAGAGGATAATTGCCAGTAATTGTCATAGCAGTAGAACCATCAGTAGAATAAAGGGAATTTGGTGTATTAGTATTGCCATCAAAACCAGTCGATTCTGGATTCGCGAGCCCAATGAAATTAGAATTATAACCCTGAGCTAACGTCCCGTCCGTATTATGTGATGCAGTATTTTCCAATCTTAGATTTTCTATCATCCAACACTTACCATCAGCCAACTTGGCTACGGCATATACTTCATTATCTCTAGTATCTTTCAAGGCTGTAATATCGCCAATGCTCATGCTAGGACACCCAGTCCAGTTTTGCATGTTACCAGCATTTGCCACCCATTGAGCATACAGTTTTAGTCCAGGCAAGTCACTGCTTACTGGTTTATTATATTCATATGTCTGATGGGGCCCATAATAAGTACCAGTACCATCAGGTTTGGTATTCCATCCGACAAAACTATAATTTGTTCTACTATAGTTAGAGGCATGCAAAACAACAGAGGTTTCTAAGACTGCGAGATCTATATCATCCATCTCACCTTCTACATCATTGGGGTTAGACACATTAGGTGAAAAACAAATCCGATTCCAATAGCAATCCGACCACTGCGCGTAAAGAGTGATGTCGTCTCCTCCAGCAACTATGTCGGTTATTTGCTGACCAGCAGTATATGCTACACCACTTCCATCCTGAGCGGTATTCCATCCAGTAAAGTAGTAACCAGAAGGAGCAGTAAAACTCATAGAATTAAGTGTTGTAGTTTCACCAACATCAACAATCTGATCGTTCATGGTACCAGTACCAGAAACAGTATTGCCCTCATAGATGCTTGTAGGACTAAAGTGAATTGTATATTTACTAGCACATTCATCGGCAATCGTAGCAATATAAACAATCGTACCATTATTGCCATGCACATCTTGTATCATTTTATAAGTACCCGTTTTTGCATTAGGCGCAGCGGATACACCATAGTAGATATTAAAACTGTCATCAATGCCAGAAGAAGATGGTTCGTCTAGTGGTATTCTTATCAAATCAGGCTCTTCAGTTGAACCCGGCACTGGCATAAATATGTCAGCACTAGTAGGAACTACGTCCCCGTCATAGAAATAGCCCCACTTATTCTGAGTTCTATTGAGGGGAAGATACTCATACGCAGTTTCAAAAAAAGTATCTGAAGGACTTTCCTGGTCGCCATCCAAATAAAGAGTGTTATCCTCCACTGACGTCTGAATGGCAAAATTATAACCATACCTACAGCTAGTAACCACATTAATGCTATCGCTGCTTATGGCCGTACCGGCGCTAGGCACTATATCAATACTTTGAAAGCCAGATGTAGTAAGCGCAATAGATGTAGCAAAAGAATTGCCATTCACTAAAATCGCACTACTTACTGCCATCAAAACAAAACCTACTATCTTAATCATTATTTTTTGCCTTAAAATTACTATCATATTAGCATAACCCTTATCATAATATGATTATAACGTAACAAAAAATAAAACGCAACTACTTTTTTAACGCTAATTTTATGCGTTCTTCCACCGGCAAATCTACCGGCACTTTTTCCAAAGCTGCTGTCGCCTCCTTCAGTGGGAACCCTAGCGCAATCAAAGCATCCAGTGCCTCATCTGACTCGCCCACTTTAGAACCACCAAATTTCACCTCCGTCGCACCGTAATGGCTCGGTATACCCACTTTATCTTTGAGATCCACAATCACTCTCTCTGCCGATTTCTTACCCACCCCAGACGCTTTCGATACAAACGCCACGTCTCCATTCGCAATCGCATTTCGCACTTCTTCCGCTTCCGCAAGCGACATAATTGCAATCCCCGCTTTCGGTCCCACACCCTGGACACTAATCAAAAGCTCAAACAGCTTCTTCGCCAAAAGTGACGAAAACCCATATAATTCTTCGGAGTTTTCTTTTACCGCATGATAAGTATAAAACTTTCTTTCTTCGCCCAGCGTACACGCTTCAAAATCCGGCGTTGGCACTAGCATTTCATACCCCACTCCAGATACATCCACAATAATTCCATTATTGCCAAATTTCTCTTCTATTTTACCTCTAATATGTGCTATCATTTTTCTCCTTTGTTTATTCTTCGTCCACGCGAATTCGAAAACTTATGTTCATCGTTTTGTCCTTGTTGATATAAGAAGCTACATGTTATCGCCACCGCCAAGGCATCGGCTGCATCATCGGGCTTTGGCTTCACTTCTAACCCTAAATGTATTCGAACCATTTCCTCAATCTGCGTTTTATTCGCCGCCCCATATCCAGTCAAAGACATTTTAATCTGGTTCGGCGTATATTCATAAACAGGCAGCCCCCTTTGTTCCGCCACTAGCAATACGATTCCCCTAGCTTCTGCCACCACGATGCCAGTCGTAATGTTTTTCGCAAAGAACAACTTCTCTACTGCCACCACATCTGGTTTACATTCGTCAAACACTTGCACTAAAGAATCGTATAGTTCTTTCAGCCTTGCCGGTATCGGCGCATCAACTTCAGTCGTCACCGCACCGTAGTCAATTGCCTTCGCCCCTGCCCTAGAAGTAGCCTCAATTAGCCCAAACCCACAAATCCCAATCCCCGGATCAATTCCCAGTATCTTCATTTCACATACCTTATCAATGTTTCCCGTAAATCTTTCACCGGAATCACAAACTTATCTTTAATAGTAGCTGGTCCAATCGCATGCGAAAAGCCAAGTTTTTTCGCTTCCGCAATTCTCTGATCTGACCGAAACGCCGAACGAATCTCGCCACCCAGCCCCACTTCGCCAAATACCACATACTCATCACTCAACTTTCTCCCTGCCACTGCCGACGCAATCGCCATACATACCGCAAGATCCGCTGCCGAATCATTTAATTTCATACCACCCACCACATTCACGAATATATCCTGCTCCGATAATCTTAACTTCGTCCTTCTTTCTAGCACCGCAATCAACAAATTCAACCGATTCAAATCAAACCCAGAAGCCGTTCGCTTCGGATACCCATAATTTGACTTAGTGGCTAGAGCTTGAATCTCCACTAAAATTGGCCGATTTCCCTCAAGTGTCGCTAGAATAATCGACCCGTCCGTATTAGTTCGCTCCGCCAATAACGCTGCCGAAGGATTTGCCACTTCTTTTAGCCCCTTCTCGCCCATTTCAAATATCGCCACCTCATTAGTTGAACCAAAACGGTTTTTCACCGCTCGCACCGTCTTAAAACCACCGTATCTATCGCCCTCAAAGTTCAGCACCACATCCACCAAATGTTCCAAAACTTTCGGACCTGCCAAAGTTCCGTCCTTCGTCACATGTCCCACAATCACCACCGCCGTATCCGTAGATTTCGCTGCCCGGATAATCAAATTCCCGCAATTAGTTACCTGCGACACTGTACCCGGCGCCGACGATATTTCATCCATCGCTAGAGTCTGTATCGAATCTACAATCACCAAATCAAATTCCCCCGTTTCAATCGTTTTTGCAATGTCATTAGCTGAAGTCGATGCCGCAAACGATAATCTATCCGAATCCGCCCCTAACCTTACCGCCCGCAGTTTCACCTGTCCAGCCGACTCCTCACCCGAAACATATAACACGTTATGAGTTTTCGCCACCGTCGCACAAATCTGCATCAAAATCGTCGACTTTCCCATCCCCGGCTGACCAGCCAGTAACGAAACCGACCCCATCAAAATCCCCCCACCCAGTACCGTATTCAAATCCTTAAATTCAGTCAAAAGTCTCGCCTTAGCATCGGACGGCACGATTGTCGCAATTTTCACGTAATCTAACTTTTTGCCAGAAACCGCACCTTTAGCCAACGCCGACTTCGCTCCCACACCAGTATTCTCAACCACCTGCTCCACTAAAGAATTCCACGCGCCACAATTACTACACTGCCCCACCCACTTCACATAAGAAGCACCACACTGTTGGCACACAAACTGACTTTTTGCTTTCATATACAACATTATATATCACATTCACCTCAAAAATCCACCCCCACCCCAATTCCAAACCACTAGTACCTTGGCGATAACTCACGTATATAAGTCATTGTCACTTTAGCAGTATTAGTCACATCAGTTTTATTAGCACCCCACAGATATAATGTCGCATCATAATCTATAATCTCAGCCGAAACCATCGAATTAGCGCCCTTCGCCGCACCGTAAGTCCTATTTGCCGTTAGTGTATCAGTTATAATCGCACCGTTAATCCGTAATTGATTAGAGTTCATATTGCTATTTATATTATTTGAATTGGCACAAGTATTTACGTCATCCTCCGCAATCAAAACTGCATCAATCCGCGCTACGTCGCAATTAATCTTTATGTTGTTAGCATAAAGAATCAGCTTCGGCACATCCTCCAACTTACTATATTGATTGTCCAAGAAATCAATATTTCTATCTATTATTAAATCTTTGTTAGCGACCAATCCCCCACCGCCAATCATTGCCACCACGATAGTTTTGCCAGCGCCCAACGCCACACCGCTTCCGCCATTTGATAAACCAAACTCATCCAATGAATTAGCAATTTCACTTATCGAAGAAGTAACTCCTACCTTGTGGTAAATTGTCTCATCCCCTCTGAATCTTGCAACCAAATCACTTTTATTATTTTCGGCCGTTTTAATTCCAGAACCACCCAGATTGCCAGCTATACCTTCACCGCAATCAACGTTTGCAAAAGTTAACACACTTCTTACGCAAAAGTCCAAGCTTCTTTCCCAGCTGCCACCAACCACGGTACCGGTATTGCCATTTCCATCAGCCGGTTTCGGATTCGGCTGCAAATCGCCATTGTTATTGAGAGCATACCCAGTGCTTGCACCGCTAGCAAAACCTCTATTTGTGCCAATAGACACTACACCAAGCTCAGCCCACGAGCCAAATACATAATGACCGTTAGTATTTCCTTGGATATAATATGAATTTACTCCATCTACTTGTTTCTTAGCACTTACGGCCGTATTTATGTCGCCCGACGAATATATTCCTCCTCCCCAAACTTGAAGGCTTGGCTTCTTAATTAATTGGAAACAGCGTGACTGAGAAACATTCCAAGTTCCACTACCATTTGGCTCTAGATTCGTATCTGCTCCACTGTTAGAAGGATAAACCGCAGCCGCCACACAGATTTCCGCACCTGCATCCAAATCTGGCACATTAAATGATGGCTTCCTCACTATAGTAGCCCCAGCTAAACTACCTTGCTCATTAAAGTTTTCTACACTACCAGGCTGAGCGGACGCATTTTTGACATCCATTGTTTGACAAGTTGAAGACCCACTATATCTATCACAAATATTAGAGTCTTTATTGCCATAATTTTTTGAACCATTTCTCGTAGTATTGCTACCAGGAGCATAAACGACTAACTTCACCCTAGCATCTGGCATGATTGTGGCATACGCTTCATCATTTCCACCATTCGTAGTTTCACCGTTAGTCTTTGGCAAAACTTTAACCGTAACATCTACCGTACCGCTTTCGCCAGCCCCAATTTTTTCCTGCTGAGGCGCAACATCAATAGAAGTGTCGTAATTATATGGCACATTTACGACGGCTACACTTTCAATCTGCGTAGTTATAACATTCGCTATTGTATAATAACCACTATTGTCGCTCTGGCTCGTAAATATCACCTGACTCGGCGTAGTCTTATTATTAGATTCTGTGTTAGTCCTAGCATACTCTTTCAACGTTCTCCCCACTTCTGCATTTTTCACTTGATGCTCATTCGTTTCCCAATGTATAGACGTATCTCCTTTAGTATATCCAGTATAACTTTTACTAAATTGCGAACCGCTAAAGTTATTGCTCACTACGGCAAACGCATTATTCCACCCACTGAATAGCGTACCCAACTTAGAAGTATTTCTACCACTAGGATTCAAGGAACCGCCATTTTGCATCATTTTGTCTGGCACTATATTATATGCATATTGTAACTTTGGATTATAAACTGCCCTAAACGTCACCTTACTTGTAGGCTTAGCATAAACAACCTTCTGATAATCAGAATACTTACTTACTTCATTATTACGGACTTTGATATTCAGAAATGCACCACTTGATGGGTTTTTATTTGGATCTTCTGGTTCATTTGGATTACTTGGATCGGGCGGTTGAGCATTGCCTTTAGCATAAACGCAGGCCCGCACCGAAACATCGCTAGCTACACTTACTGTATTATTATTCGGCTTAAATGTTATCGTCTCGCAGACCTTCATACCAGGATATAGCGTTAACTCATCACTTTCATAAACCGTAGTTTCCGCACCGCTAAATGTTCCAGTAGCTAATGACGTGTTGTTGGCTATTGCATAAGTACCAGTTGTAAGATTAGAACTCCTAGAAATGGTATAACTAGTTGAACCGATACTGCCGGAAGATTTTAACTTATGATTAAATTTGACTTTACAGCCCGCACTAGAAGAACAATTTGCTATCTCCCCTATCACCTCTTTGCTTGAGTTTGTATAACCAGCTGAAACTTTAGTCGCCCCAGTCACATTACTCTGACCTTCAAAATTTGTTACTTTAGCATTCGCACAAGCTTGGGCAGTCTTCCAAGTTGTATTACTAAACTCGGCAAATGGATAAAATGCCAGCTGTCGGCACAAAGACTCACCCGGCTTTAATTGCTGATACTCTCCCACAGTCTTACTTTCACCTACCAACATAGTTCCACCAGAATCAGAACTTGGCGTAATCGAAGTAGCCGTACCTCCTGATGGTGTCCATTTAATTGAGCCGCCATTCTTACTCATTCCAGTCCAGTATCCAGTCTCACCAGAGCCAACATCCGTTCTTAGCTCCAACCAGTAATTCGTATCGCACCCCGCATTCGCACAGTCTACATCAATGGAAACAGATTTATCATCTCGCACCCATCCAGTCAAATCTCGCACAGTACTACTATTGCCCCAATTCTTACCTTGCGCCACACTTGCGCGCCCGCTGAAGGCATTTCTATCATAATAAGCATATACATTTCCATTAGCCGTCATATTCTTTCGGCTACATTTACGTCCACTCCTTTCAGACGCGGCACAACTGCTGCCCCAAGTCGCCCACGTGTAACCGACCGGGTTAAACCCACTCGTGTCCACGGTAGCAGTAGAGCCATGGTTTACCGTAACTGAATCCGTCCAGCTTTCACTGGCATTAGCAGTAGTCGAACCATCGCTCTTAAGATAAGTTCTTGTGTCCGTACTTGAATTATATGTTCCATTCACCCCAGCATAGGCCTTCAATGTATACGTTGGTATTTTTCTCGTCACCGTCGCACATGCCCAGTTTGACCAAGCATCACCACTTGTCGCATAATCCCCATTCGTTATCGCAACGTTAGGACGCAACCAAATTTGTTGACAAATTTCCACTTTCTCACCATAAGCCAGTCCGTTGTATTTATAAGTATCGCGCGGCTCATGAGTAGTATTATCAGTATTATAGTACATTAAATCCGTCCAAGTTACACCATGCCAATAGCCATTTTCCGACAACCTGTCACCATCAAAGCCATACTCCACTTTGCTCCACTCACTCCAACTACCGTTATATGGTTTTGTCCTATATTGGCTTTTTACCTGATATAAAGTTTTGCTTCTAACATCTCCTTCCAAATCGTCATCACGCACAATCCGATGATAAAAACTCACCGATGCGTTCGCTCCAGTAATTGTTTTTTCGCTCGTCGAATCGCTATCACCATTTATGCCAGTTACAGAAGTAGTTCCTTTAAAAGCAGTGTCTTGCGTAACGCCTTCCTGCGACATCCAACCAATTAGCGGTTGCCAACTGTCGTAGGGGGGATCAATATATACCCTCCACCATTTTACACCGTCCTCTTCTCCCCAATAATCGGTATAAACCCAATAAGATATACCCCAACCCTCCGAACCAGAAGCAGTATCACCGCCCCATTCATCCAAACCTGCTCCACCATCATTACAATAAAAATAACCAACAGCCTTACAGCCCTCACATTCAGATGTCGGAGTCAATGATACACTAAACATCGCTTGCCAATGTCCACTACTATCTCGCCAAGACCACCCTGGCGCCCAATATACCTCAGCCGACGAAACCAAATCATCAGCATAGGTATCCTGCGCACTAAACGCCAAACAACCCAACAGAGCGCATGCCAATACCACAACAAAGCCCATTATTTTTCTCATTCGCCCTCCTTACGATTCAGATTCGGACCAGTCTCATTCATCATTTTTTCCGTAAACGCCTTAGAGGCTTCACCGGCTTCTTTTGCAGCTTCCGCCGTTGCGTCTACTAAAGCTTGGTATTTCGACGCCGTCTCACTTTCGCCAAGTTCTGTAGCTAATGCCACGATTCGCTTATAATAACGATTTTGTATATGCTCCGGAACAATAGAATAATCCATGCCAATCAATAAGTCCATCGCCTTCTTTTTGTAGCCATATTGGACAAGCGCCTCGTGTCTTAACAGGATAAAAGTTTGGGCATCGCTATAATCACCACTGGCTAAATAACTATCGATAGTTGGAGAATAAACCTCCAAGATAGTTTCCTCTGTCACCGCATCACCAACTATTCGCTCTCGCGCCTCTTTCATTACTTTGTCGTAAGTTTCCTGATAATCCTTTATTTGCTTATCCTGCTCTTCACTTATAACAGGTTCACCATAGTATTCTGCCTCCGTCACGCTACTAGCCCCATCGTCATTTCCATTATTAAGCCTCAGCACAACAATTCCAGCGGTTAAACCAATGATCACCAAAAATAAAACAATCAAAATTATCACTAAACCCTTGTTTCCTCTTTCCTCACCAATACTCATACTATTCTATAATAGCATAAGCACATAATCCACACAACATATTTTGAAACTGTTACTGGATTATTTCGTCAATAATTCCGTATTTCTTCGCTTCTTCCGCACTCATCCAATTATCGCGGTCCATATCCTTTTCAACTTGTTTCAAATCTTTGCCAGTATTTTTCGCAAAAATCTCCGCCAAACGCTTTTTAAGAAACACACCTTCCCTCAGCATAATCTCCTGATCGGTAATTTTACCCTCCGTACCAGACGATGGTTGATGAATCATAATGCGCGCATTCGGCAAGCAAAATCTCTTACCCTTTGCCCCGGACGATAATAGCATCGCACCCATTGAAGCCTGAAGACCAATTCCAATCGTCTCCACGTCTGGCTCAATATAATTCATCGTATCAATAATTGCCAACCCATCGTAAACCGAGCCACCAGGCGAATTAATGTAGAGCTTGATTGGTTTTTTATTATCTTCGTGCGCCAAATACAACAATTGCGCAATTACCAAATTTGCCGTATGCGGATTCACATCCTCGCCCAAAAACACAATTCTATCATTAAGAAGCCGCGAATAAATATCGTAAGCTCTCTCCCCCTTGTTCGTTTCTTCTACTACCGTAGGCACTAAATAATTCTTTGTCATATTACTCCTTTACTAATTTTAACTTCTTATTTACGTACTTAAGCGTTGGTATATCACCTTTTTTCAAATTCTCCGCAATGATTTCTTCCGAAAGTAGCGACTCGACCTCATCTTCAATTTTTCGCCTTAATGGGCGAGCTCCATTCTTTGGGTCATACCCTTCACGAATCAAATATTCCTTTGCTTTTTCATCGACCTTCAAACCAATTCCCTTTGTCGCTAGTCTCTTCTTCAAATCATTGATCAAATTGTCAAATATTTTCTCCACGTCTTTCTTCGTCAAGGCATGAAAAACTAAAATATTATCCAAACGATTAATTAATTCTGGGCGCATCACTTTCTTCAAAGCCTTCATCGCATAGGCCTTGTTCTCTTCATATTCTTCTTCAAGCGCCTTTTTATCCTTGGCGGTCTTAGCCGTAAAACCAAGTTCAGATTCGCGATACATATCCGCCGAACCTAAGTTGGAAGTCAGAATCACAATCGTATTGTTAAACTTAATTTTGTTGCCTTGTCCATCCGTCAAAATACCGTCTTCCAAAATTTGTAGTAGCAAGTTAAATACATCCGGGTGCGCCTTTTCGATTTCATCAAACAAAATCACTGAATAGGGTTTGCGCCGTACGGCTTCAGTCAACTTGCCACCATCGTCATAACCAATATACCCCGCTGGTGCACCCACCAGTCTAGACACATTATGTTTTTCACCAAATTCCGACATATCAATCTTCACTAGAGCGTTTTCACCACCGAACACTTCTTTTGCGATTACCCGCGCTAACTCCGTTTTACCTACACCCGTCGGGCCCATAAATAGGAATGAACCAATCGGACGTCTAGAATCCGTAATACCCGACCGACCCCGCCGAATCGCTTTCGCCACTGCTTTGATAGCTTCATCTTGTCCAATTACTGATTTTTTCAATTCGTCTTCCAGCCCAAGCAACATCTTCATCTCAGAACCATGCACCTTCGACACCGGAATGCCAGTTTTAAGCGATACCGCCGTCGCCAAATTTTCTTCAGTTAGTTTAGGATTAATTTTATCCTTCACACCAGATTTTTCCATCTTCTTGATTTCTTTTTCTAGTCGCGCCAACTCCGTCTTGTATTCCGCCGCCTTTTCATAATCTTCCGCTTCAGCTGCCTCAGTAATTTTGTTTTCAAGCGTCGACTTTTCAATCTTCATCTTCTTGTATTTACCGCCGCCTTTTTTATCTGCCGCCACTTTACAAATCGCCGACGCCTCATCAATAATATCAATTACTTTATCCGGCATAAACCTATCATTAATATATCTTTGCCCCATCGTAATCGCTGTTTCCAAAATCGCATCCGGAATTATCACGCCATGATGCTTTTCGTAATGCCCCTTGATGCCCTTCAAAATTCGCAAAGTCACTACCGCCGAAGGTTCCTCCACCATCACGGTCTGGAATCGCCGCGACAACGCTTTGTCTTTTTCAATCGTCTTCCGATACTCATCTAGCGTCGTCGCACCAATCAAGTTTATCGTGTTCCGTGCCAACGCTGGCTTCAAAATATTCGCCGCATCCATCGAGCCTTCACCCGAACCTGCGCCACAAAGCAAATGTATTTCATCGATAAATAACAGTATCGAATCGTCACCCACCGCCTCATCAATCACACCTTTAATCCGTTCCTCAAATTCACCTCGGAATTTCGTTCCCGCTACTAGCGACGACAAATCCACTTGATAAATATGTTTGCCAATCAAGCTCCCTGGCACTTCATTATTCGCAATCCGCGTCGCCAAACCTTCCACGATCGCAGTCTTGCCTACGCCAGCTTCACCAATTAGCACCGGATTAGATTTCGTCCGGCGGCTCAACACCGTCACCACTCTTTCAATTTCACTTTCGCGCCCAATAACCGTATCGAGATGCCCTTGCTTCGCTTCTTCCGTCAAATCTTTGCCATAGCGACTTAAAAATTTCAGTTGTTTTTTATTCAAGTATTTCGCCTTTTCTGCCTTCAGCTTCTCGTCTTTGGTCTGTTCATCAACTAATTTTTCAATCTCATCTAACACCTTCTCGTTATCAACCTTTAACCCCGTCAATATCAAAGATGCTCGCGAATTCGGCTGAGAAAGCAGAGCATACAAAACATGTTCCGTCCCAATCACCGTGAGCCCTTGCTCCTTTGTATAGTTTTGTGCCATCCGAAGCGTCAAAATCACCGCCTCCGACAAAGACATCATCGCCATATCGCTTCCCGGCACTTCCACCGCCACCTTATTCAAAGCCTTTTCAACTTCTTCAGTTGTTACGCCTTGCTCACGCAACATCTTCGCACCCGTCGAATTATCCATCGACATTAAACCAAGCAGCAGGTGCTCCGTCCCCATATAACCATTATTATATCTTTTGGCATAATAATCCGATTTCTGCAAAGCAAACCTTGCATTCTCAGATAACTTATTCATAATTTCCGCAAATTCTTCCTGCATAATAAAAATCATTCCTCTCTTTGGGGTTCAAGGCCTTTTTGGCCATTTCTTCCTTACTTCTCTATTGTAGCAAATTAGCACTCCCACGTCAAGAGTGCTAATTTATTATTTTAATACCAAAGCTTATCTATTAAACTCCGCTGGCGCTCCAATGCTCAATTTTACCATTTTCCCCATAATAAATGACACCTCTATCATCGTCCCCTTCTTTATCAATGGTGGTTTCCACACTGCAACGCAAAATCTTTTCCTCTTTCAGAGTCTTGCAATCCTTAATCCCTACAAAGGAATAAAAATTGTCCTTTACTACTACCCCACCATCACTGTTCGTAAAATGAATTTCATTCCCAACCAATGAAGCAGTCACCGGCCAAGTACTACTTACATCATCTATAACATCATCAACCTGGTCTTCATTCTCATTATCCGTCGTCTGCTCTTTCTGATCATCAACCTGTACTTGCAAATCCGCATTTTGTTGCATCAGCTCATTTATTTGACTCTTCAAAGCACTAATCTGCGAATTCAGCTGTTCTTTCTGTGTATTCCCATCCATCATCGCCCAAACCCCAAAGCCAACTCCGCCTAACGCAATCAAAGCACACAAAATCATCCCAATCAGCATCCCGTTCCCAGTTTTCTTCTTTTCATTCATCTCAGCAACCATCGTATTGTCCTGCTCCGGCACTGAAGCTGAAGTATTAATTTGGTTACTTATCATATCTTTTTCTTGTTCCATTCTTTCTCCTTTCTATATACTATTATTAATCGAATCCCTACGCCAAGAGTGCTTATTCCTTATAGTTCTACATTATTAATACGACTTGTAAATATTGCCGTCTATATCTACCAGAATTGCTTCTGAACTCGCCGCTTCCAAAACCGTCGCAATCCTAGTATATTCTCCCACTTTTTCCAGCTGCCTATTAGAGTTTTCCGAAATATCTATACGACTAACACCACCATTTAAACCGACTATATAGAAATACGGCACACTACCATTGCCAACCTTAATATAGTAAACTGATAGCACGTCATCAAGTTCCAGAATAACTGGATTATTATCGCTCATATTATTACCAGCATCAGTAATAACCAAATGACCATTAGCGTCTTTCATGGCATATGCCATATAACGTTCATTACTCGTTCCATTATAATGCGAATAATAACCCATTATATACACACTTTGTGTAGCCAATTTTCGCGAAAAAATATCCCAACTATTACTAGTATCAGTATCCGTATCGATTTTTTCAGTGCCATCACCAGGACCAGTGCTTATCTTCTCCTGCAACTCATTAACTTGACTCTTCAAAGCACTAATCTGCGAATTCAGCTGTTCTTTCTGTGTATTCCCATCCATCATCGCCCAAACCCCAAAGCCAACTCCGCCTAACGCAATCAAAGCACACAGAATCATACCAATCAGCATCCCGTTTCCAGTTTTCTTCTCAGCAACCGGCTCCTGAGGGAAAGCATTCTGCTCTGGCATCGGAGCCTCAACCGGTTCTTGGCTCTGTCCTTGGTTTTGATTTGGTTCCATAGTAATCCTTTCTTCCTTATGCTTATCATTATACTACAAATATGCTAGAATTAATCCATAACATAAAGGACTTATTATGATTACAAAAGCCATTATTCCAGTCGCTGGCTGGGGTACCCGCAGATTACCAATTACCAAAATTATCGAGAAATCCATGTTGCCAGTCGGCAACCGTCCACTCGTTGATTATTCGGTGCAAGAACTCATCAAGGCCGGCGTCAAAGACATTTATTTCGTCATCAGCAATGTCGAACCTTGCCAAGTGCGCGAGTTTTACAAAGACAATCTAGCCCTTAATCAATACCTCATCGAGCGTGGCAAAGAAGACAAACTCGAAAAAGCCAAGACCATCCCAGACGACGTCAAAGTTCACTACGTTTCTCAGGACCCATCCGCTAAATATGGCACCGCTGTCCCAATCGCTCTCGCCGTAGAAGAATTCAAAATCGACGAACCAGTCCTCGTCTTCATGGGCGACGACTTCATCTGGAACCCAAACGGCGAATCTGCCTCTGAGGCTCTCATCAAAGCCAGCAACGGCAAGCATTCCGCCATTCTCGGTGTTGAAATTCCCAAAGAGGACGTCGAAAAATATGGTGTCCTCTCTGCTAAAGATGGCAACCTCGTCGGCGTAGTCGAAAAGCCCACTC
This sequence comes from Candidatus Saccharimonadota bacterium, assembly GCA_030528995.1. Taxonomy (GTDB): domain Bacteria; phylum Patescibacteriota; class Saccharimonadia; order Saccharimonadales; family Saccharimonadaceae; genus Nanosyncoccus. Next base: position 18,078 of record JAUMXR010000010.1, read on the forward strand.
CAGAAGAAGCCCCGTCCAACCTCATCAACGTCTCGAAATACATTCTCACCCCCGATCTGCTCCAAAAAATCGTCAAATATGTCGACGAACACGACTTTGGCCCCAAAGATCAAGAATACATGGTTACCGACCCCATCGACGAATACATCAAAAACGGCGGTATCATGAAAATCGCCACTACTAAAGGCGAATTCCTCGACGGCGGCTCCGTAGAAGGCTGGCTCCACGCCAACAACGTCGTTTGTGGCAATGAAACTAAGTAGCTAGGTTTCGAAACATTTTGAAATCCGGCTAATTGATTTTAATCAACGGCTGGTTCCACTGTTCTGGATAATCTTTAAACCCAAGTAGCGTCGCCACCGTCGCCGCTATATTAGCAAGACCCGGATTTTGCAAACTATTCAAAGTATATTTACCACGATTTATCGTGTCATCACAAATAATGCACGGCACTTTATTCGTCGTATGTGAAGTTTTTGGTCGTCCTTCGGCATCCAACAATTCTTCCGCATTTCCATGGTCCGCCACAATAATCATACAACCACCCAGTTTTGCCACTTCTGTATAAATCCGTGCTAGCGACAAATCAATCGCCTCCATCGCCGTAATGGTTGCCTCCATGTCGGCAGTATGCCCCACCATATCACCACCAGGATAATTCAACCTCACAAATTTATGTCCAGCCAGTCCCTTAATCACCGCGTCCGTAATCTCTGCGCTTTTCATCCATGGCCTCGTCTCAAACGGCTCCGTATAAGACTCAATTTCTACAAATTCCTCGCCAGGCACTTTCTCATAACTATTCCCATTGAAATAATAAGTAACGTGGCCAAATTTCACCGTCTCACTGACCGCAAGTTGCGGCACCCCCCTATCACCCAGAAACCTGCTCAAAGTCTCTTCAATATAAATTGGCTCCACTAAGCGGTGCTCCGGCACATGTGTGTCTGAATTATATTCCGTCATCCCCACAAAATACACATCGTTCGGTGTATAATCGCCTCGGTTAAAATATGGAAAATCCCAATAAGTAAACGCTTGCGCAATCTCTATCGCCCTATCCGCCCTGAAATCAAAATAAATCAAAGCATCGCCTTTCTCAATCTTTCCCACCGGTTTCTCGTCTTCCCCCACTATCACAAATGGCGGCAAATTCTGATCCTGTACCTTCGGGTCTATCCGCCTCAAAGTCATCACTGCCTCTTCAGCCGACTTGAAGAAATAATTCGCTTCACCATTTACCATCATATCCCAACCTCTTGCTACCACAGACCAGTCATTTTCGTATCTATCTGCCACGCAAACCATCCGACCTCCACCCGAAGCAATCCGAATGTCCGCACCTTCAAATCGCTTTACATAATCCTCGAGTCTCCGAATATATTTCGGTTCAGACTGTGGCGGTACATCTCGACCGTCAAAAATCGCATGAATCCTCATCCGTCGCACCCCCTTTTCATAAGCGCGGGCAATCATTTGCTCCAAATGTGAAATATGGCTGTGCACCCCACCATCAGAGAAAATACCTGCAAAGTGTAAAGTCGCAGGTCCTATCCCCTCATTATACCACGAATTACCAGAATTGTCAACTATACCTCTGTCAGCTCTTTTCTCACTTAAAATCCGGCTCACCGCCCCCTTCCAAGCCTCAGATTCAAATACTTTACCGGAACTAAACGCCTCTTCAATATGCGCAATCCCCTGCCGATAGGCTTTCCCCGCCCCCATCGTATTGTGACCTACTTCCGAATTGCCCATCTGCCCAGGCAAAAGACCAACCGCTTCCCCTGAAGCATCTAGCGCCACATGCAAATATTTCTGCGCCGCCTCACCTAGAAACACCGTTCTTGCTTTTGACACCGCATTGCCCGGCGCATCTGGCGCCAACCCCACGCCATCCAAAATTGCGAGCACCACAGGCCCATCATACTGTAGTCTATCCATAAGCTTTATTATAGCACAAAAAGAGCCCCGAAGGGCTACTTTTTGTCGGTCTGTAACACTAAAGCGAGAACAGACAAAGTACGATAATGTTCACTACCGCGATACAAGCAACTACGCGAATCCCCCACTTAAACCAAGTCGCATAGTCAACTTTTGCTAATGCTAAACCGCCCATAATTGCGCCACAGGTTGGCGTAATCAAGTTGACCAAACCATTTGCTGATACGATAGACATCGCCGCCACGTTGGTACTGTAACCAAGCGTTGCTGCCACCGGAGTGATAATCGGCGTCGACAAAGTCGCAAGACCAGACGACGACGGCACCAGTACTGATAGCACCACATGTAGTAGGTAGTTTAGAGGCACGAAGGCCATCTCTGGCAAATTCCTTAGTCCCTCCGCCGCATTTACGATGATGAAGTTGTCGAGTGAGGTCTCGGTCATCAAAACCGAAGCACCACGCGCCACCGCAATCACCAAGATTACACCAATCATATCATCGGCGCCATCTACAAATGCATCCACGAAACCGTGTTCACCTTGGCGGTTAACAATCGCAATGATAATTGCGCAAATCAGGAACCACAAAGCCGCTTCGTAGAACCACCAGTTACCTAGCGGCTCGCCTGTCAGCCAGCCAGTCCACGAGTCAAAGAAAGTAATTCCAAATTCGCCCCACGGCACAAATCCAACAATCATCACGAGGAAGGTAATACCAAACACAATCAAAGTCGCAATTTGACGACCAGATAGTTTGGCTACATCATCGTGTGATTTCAAATATTTACCGTAGGCTTTCTCCGCCGCCGCTTTCTCACGTAAGCTTAAGAAAGTCGAACCTTTATCGCGCTGCACCTTCTTGGCATAACGAATCACGAAGAACATCGCAATTGCCAATGACGTAAGCCAGAGTACCACCGCAATCAAGATAACTGTACCTTGATTAAATTCGACCCCAGCATCCTTCATTGCCGAAATAGCCACGCCAGTCGCAAATGGGTTAATCGTTGAGCCAAGTACACCAGTACCGGCACCGAGTAGAATTGTCGCAACACCCACCAGTGGATCAAGACCAGCCGCGAACATCGTTGCTGCAATCAAGATATAGAAACCGACGCTTTCTTCGAGGAATCCATAAGTTGTACCAAGTATTGAGAAGATGAACATCAAAAGTGCAATTAAGATGTATTCTTTTCCATGTAGCTTCTGTACTAGCAGTTTAATTCCCGTCTCCAGTGCTTTAGTCTTAGCGACCACCGCAAGCAGACCACCCATCATCATGATGAAGATACTCACATCAATCGCGTCAGCAAAGCCTAGAATTGGCGCCATCAAAACTTGATGTAAAGCTGCTCCTTCTACGCCAGAGCCATCCACGATTACGCAACCGCCTTCACCATTGACTTCTTCACAAGCTTCCAACGTTTCAAAAGTCTCAACTTCGTCTGGGACGTCAGTTGGGGCCGGAGAAATCACCATTTCCTCACCGCTTGCCACCATCCCATCAGTCAAAACTGCTTCTCCCTCAGCTGCTTCGCCCTCGGCCACTTCGCCCTCCACCGGTTTAACTTCATCAGCTAGACCAACCTGAACTGGCAAAGATTCCGAATCCTCCAGATTCACTTCCGCAGGACCCCCAGTCGGCGCTTCGCCTTCCCATTCCCCAGGACCAACTTCAATGCTAGCTTCCTCTTCTTCAGGAGGCGCAGCCATATATTTAGCCTTCGGTAGGACATGCGATAAAATGCCGAGCAATATAATCAGAATCATGATAATCGAATACGCCGAAAGCATCGCGCGCGTTCGCTTCTTGCTTCGATTTTTCTTCTTAAACATTTTAAATCCTTTTTACTTTGATATTATCCCCTAGCATGCTAAGCCCCCTAATCTCTTTCCAGGCAATAGTTCGAATCTCACGAAAACTAATCGTTTTCACTTCCTTCACTTCTATCGTTTTCCTGGTTTTTATGTTTATTTTCATTTTATTTCCTTTTTTACTTTAATTAATAATCGTCTCTCAACTTTTTGTCACCTCCCCGGCTATGCCTCCTCTCTGACGAGTGCCATCGTCATACAGTGCGAGCCACCTCGCCCGCGCGATAGTTCCGAACTCGGAATTTCAATTACTTTTATTCCATGTTTGCGGAGTGCCTGATTAGTCACAAAATTTCGGTCATAAGCAATCACTACACCAGGTCGAAGACAAATCAGATTCACCCCATCGCTCCATTGTTCGCGCTCCGCGTCAATCCTACGACCATTGCCACATTTAATCAACTCAACCTTGTTGAGATGCAGATATTTTTCCAGTACCTTTTGCAAACTCTGATGTATTTCCACAATTTCAATCTCACCACCTCGGCCAGCAGTAATCTCATAAATCGTCGAGATATCCATAATCGCATCCTGCACCGCGAACTTGTCAACGTCTACCTGTGTCATTACTGTATCAAGATGCATGAAGCTTCGCTCATCTGGTATATCGATAGCGAGTACATATTTAAAGTTGTTCGACTTGTCTCTAAACAACTTCTTCGCAAACTCAGCAATCGCATCCGGTTCCGTCCTTTGTGAAACCCCAATCGCCACCACTTCAGACGACAACACCTCGATGTCTCCTCCTTCAATACAATAAGGCTCCGTCCTGTCGTAATATAACTTCACATCATCATAAAATGGATGATACTGATAGACATATTCCATAAAAATCGATTCGCGCGTCCTCGTAACCGACCACATCTTGTGGAGAGTTGCGCCATGGCCAACCGTCGCCATCGGATCACGCTGGAACAAAATATTCGGAATTGGGTCGATAATCATCCGCCCAGTGTCGCGCGTCGCGTAAAAACCAGACACCGCACCAAGCTTCTTCAACTCCGAAATATCTACCCCCGCAATACATTTGCGCACCATATCACGTGTGTCCTTAATCCCATTCAGATATTCAAAACAGTGTTTTACCACCTTTGGCGAAGTCACCCCGGCTTCCGCGATAAACTGTTCCAAGAACTTCTTGCGCACTGTTCTACCACCATTTTCAATTGCCTCTGCCACCAAATCCACCAAATACACCACCTCGACCCCCTCAGCCCGCAAAGCATTAGCAAAAGTATCATGCTCTTCCTGGGCTACTTTAAGATACGGGATATCATCAAATAGTAATCTTTCTAACGTATTTGGCGTCAAATTCAAAAACTCCTCCCCCGGACGATGCATCAACACTTTCTTAAGCGGTGCAATTTCGCTAAAGTTACTAATTATGTTTTTCATTATTTTTCTCCTTTTTATAAAGTGTTAAGAACATCACTGCTTTTATGGTATGCATTCTATTTTCTGCTTGGTCGAATACCAGCGACCTCTCCGAGTTAAATACCTCATCCGTCACCTCCATCTCACCAATCCCGAATTTTTCACTCACGTCACGCGCAATGGAAGTATTTAAATCATGGAACGATGGCAAACAATGCAAGAAAATCGCTGAATCTTTCGCCTTTGACATCATCTCAGCATTCACTTGATACGGCTTCAATAGCTCAATTCTCTCACCCCATTTTTCTTGCGGTTCACCGAGAGATAACCAAACATCCGTATAAATCACGTCCGCTTTGCCATTTAGCGTCGCCACGTCTGAGGTAATCGTAATCGTAGAGCCATTCTTTTCCGCTATTGGCAAACATTTATCTACTATCTCATCCGATGGCCGCAAATGATTTGGCCCACAAGCGATAAAGTTTACCCCCATTTTGGCACTCATCGCCATTAGAGAATTCGCTACATTATTCCGCGTGTCACCCACAAAAGCCAATGTCAAGCCCTTCAATTCCCCAAAATGTTCTTGAATCGTTAGAAAATCACCGAGAGCCTGGGTCGGATGGCATTCATCCGTCAAACCATTCCATACTGGAACATTTGCATACTTCGCAAGGTCATCCACAATCTTTTGGTCAAATCCGCGATACTCAATCCCATCGTATATCCGAGCCAGCACCCTTGCCGTATCTGCAATCGATTCCTTGTGTCCCATCTGTGAACCTGACGGATCCAAGAAAGTCACCCCCATGCCGAGGTCGTAACCAGCCACCTCGAACGAGCACCTAGTCCGTGTCGAAGTTTTTTCGAACAAAATCGCAATGTTTTTATTTGGGAAAATTTTATGCGGTCGCCCATTATGTTTAAACTCTTTAAACTTTTTAGCGGTAGCTAGCATATAGCGTAGCTCATCCTCGCTAAAATCAAGTATTCTTAAAAAATCCTTGCCATAGAAATCCATATATGATGCCCTTATTTATACATTCATTATATACCGCTACTCATTTAAACGCAAGCATTTTATGCTATAATAAAACTATGTCAAAGAAAAGAATTGTATTAGCACTTGGTGGCAATGCCCTTCAAAAAAACGGCGAAGTCACCGCCGAAGCTCAGAAAAAAGTCGCCAATATCGTTGGCGCTATCGTGGCAGCCCTTGCCAATAAATACGAAATTGTCATCGCTCACGGTAATGGCCCTCAAGTCGGCAACATCATGCTTCACGAAGAAAACGCCTCCACCGATAAAGCTCCCGCCATGCCCCTCGAAACCGCCGTTGCCATGAGTCAGGGCCAAATCGGTTACTGGCTTACTCAGGCTATCCATAATGCCTTCGCAAAGAAAGGCACGAGTCGCAAGGTTGCTACCATTATTTCCCAGGTCGTCGTTGATTTAAACGACCCCGCTTTCAAGAATCCTACCAAACCCATCGGCCAATTTTACAACGAAAAACAAGCTAAAGCCCTAGCTAAAGTCAACGGTTGGACCGTCAAAGAAGATGCTGGTCGTGGTTGGCGTCGTGTTGTGGCCAGCCCGAAACCCATCGACATCGTCGAAAAACGCACCATTCGCGAGCTAATCAAAGAAGGCGTCATCGTTATCGCCGCCGGCGGAGGTGGCATTCCGGTTTATCGCACCAAGGTTCTCAAACGCCTCAGAGGCGTCGACGCTGTCATCGACAAAGATTACGCTGCCGAACGCCTCGCCGAGGAAGTCAAAGCTGATATTTTTGTGTCTGTTACCGCTGTTCCGAATGCCTATATTAACTTCGGCCAACCGAACGCCACCGCTATTCACAAAATCACCACCAAAGAACTCACCAAACTCATCGATAAAGGCTATTTCAAACCCGGTTCTATGCTCCCCAAAATCGAAGCCACCATCAAATTCGCTAATAAACCTGGTCGTCTCGGCATTATCACCGATATTAATCATCTCGCCGAAGCTTTATCTGGTAAAGCCGGCACTATAATAACTCATTGAGTTTGGCTTTGTAGGCCTCTACTCCTGGCTGGTCAAATGGGTTCACCCCCATCATTTTGGCGGACAACGCGCAAGCCAGCTCAAAGAAATAAATCAATTCTCCAAATCCTCTCTCATCATACGATGGCACCCCAATCGTCAGCACCGGGATTCCGCCTTCGGCGTGTGCAATTTGGACTGCCTTTACTACCTTAGCGTTCATTTCATCAGTAGGATAATCAATAATCGTCTCAAACAAATTCCTTCTTCCATCCTGAATATACTGCCCCAAAGAGTGTAAATCTGTCGAATAAATTACCGAATCCGGCAAAATCCCCCTCTTATCCTTACCTTCCGATTCCCCAAATAACTGTTTCAACCATTCATTGAAATACATCGTCGCCGGCTCGAAACTAGCAAATACCTCCGTATCATAATGTTTACTATCCAAAGTATGCCGCATTGTAGCGTATTTTACTGCCGGCTCCACCGCTGTTGTCACCGCATCTGAAGCGCCCTCAAGCAGCTTATCAATATCCACCCCAGCTACCGCCATCGGCAACAACCCCACCGCTGTTAACACCGAATATCTGCCTCCGATATTATCCGGCACCACAAATCTAGTGTATCCACATGCCACCGCTTCATCATGAAGCGCGCCTTTCTTAGCATCTGTTGTCGCATAAATCCGCGCATATGCCCCCTCCTCACCATATTTCTCTATCAATTTCTTCTTAAACTCATTAAATGCCACCGCCGGCTCCAGCGTCGTTCCAGATTTGCTTATCACATTTATCGAAAAATCATGGTCTCCCACCTTCTCAAGCGCATAGTCCAGTTCCCTCCGACTCAAAGAATTCCCTGCATAGATAATTTTCGCATCAGAATGTGGTCTTAGCGCCTCAATTATTGCCCGATGCCCCAGATACGAACCCCCAATACCAATACACACCAAATACTCACTCGAATCCTGTATCTCTTTCGCTGCCTCTTTTATCCGCACAAACTCCCCCATATCGATATTTTTCGGCAAATTCAGCCATCCTCCCATCGGGTCTTTTGCTATCTCTCTTAAGAGTCCAGCAGCCGCTTTTTCGTCAATTTCCGGGCTAAAATTCAATTTTATCATATTTCCTCCATCTTCTACCCCTATTATATCAGCCCCTCATAATAAATAAAACTCTTGCTTTTTTTCGCAAAGTGTGGTATAATATAAACATACTTATCTATATATGGAGAGGGGTGAAAAAATGTATCATATGATAAGTCTGTTTCTTTTACTCACAACCCCAAGGGTTGTATTGGAAGAATTGCAAGAAAAAAAGTTTGAGATTTGTTGGCACGAATCCCTAAAGGGAACTTTAGTCCCCTCGAAAGAAGTGATTGAAATAACAAATCAAAAAGACTTAACGACTAAGACGCTCCCCTTTGATAACCCGAATGGGCATTTTAACTACATACACTGTATGTATGAAGGAGAGCAGGATCCACAGTTGGATCTCGAAAAGCTAAAAAACTGGCTCTTGGTTTACAATCACAGAGCCGAAACAAACGAGTGGCGCGAAGGACGCCATGAAGATTAAGAACTCAGAAACAGCAGAGGATAATCCCAGCGACTTTTTTAAAAAATCATCCTCCTTCAAAAATGATTTTAAGTCGTTCCTCTGTGTACTTTACCACCCCGAGATTTATCTCGGGGTGATTTTTTATCTAGGGGTTTTATGATATAATTACCCTATGCCCGAGTGGCGGAATTGGCAGACGCGCTAGCTTCAGGTGCTAGTGGTAGCAATACTGTGCAGGTTCAACCCCTGTCTCGGGCACCAGATCCAGACTTTTTTCAAAATCTTCGCGCGAACGCGCGTTTTTTATTGCCGAGCGAAGCTCGGAATAAAGGCGAAAATGGGCTCGCGATGCGGGGGGCGCGAGCCCATTTTCGCCTGCCCCTTCATCATTATGGTAGCATTTTAGTATGGGGGTTTGGTTTATTAAAAACAGGTTCAACCCAAACAAATCCAATGCAAGTTGCTTTTTAGCGCTCAAATCTTTAGATTTCGCGATTTTACAGATGGATGCGAGTTTCTTGAACCACATCTCCATAGGTTCAACCCAGCTTTTTTGGCTCTTCTCAAAGTTATCCAGAAACTCAGAAAGCGATTTCTTCTCATCAAGTAGCTCGGCCTTTTTATTTAGGAAAGTATCGCGTTCTATATCTTGCTCCAAATAACTGTCAAATAAGATTTTCTGCTTAATTGATATGTTGCGGAGTTTCTGCTCGGCTTCGGTTCGCGTTTTGTTATAGTTAGTGCGTTCCGCTTCCGCATCTTGTTCTAACTTATCTAATAAGAAATCCAACATCGCTTGCGGTGGCGCAAACTCCAATAAGAAATCAGAGAACACTGCATCCAGCTTTTCTTCTCTCATCGGCTTTTCTTTGCACTTGATAGTTTTACTCTTACGAGAGCATCTATAATAGATGTAGTTATGGCGGTTGCCATTTTTCTGTATTTTGATTTTATTCTCGGCAGTAATCATCATGCCACACGAACAATGGAACAATCCGCACAGGTCATGAGAGATTTCTTGTCTGCTAAATTGATGACCACGCTCTACTAGCACCTTCTGTACTCTATCAAACAATGATTTTTCTATTATTATCTGATGGTTACCTTCGTATAATTCATCATTATAACGAAATAACCCATAATAAAATGGGTTAGAGAGTATAGACTTCACTCTATCAACATGATATGGCTTGCCACTACGCGTTGTGGCTCCTTTCTCTTTTAATAAGAGAGAAATCTCTCGGAGGGTGTAGTGTCCAGTGGAATATGTTTCGTATATCTGTCTAATAACGCCAGCGAACTGTGGATCGGGCACAATCGTTTTGGTGCGATAATCGTTTAAGTAGCCGATGGGAGCTTGCCCTGGAAACTCGCCACGCCGAACTTTCTCTCGTAAGCCACGCTTTGTGTTTTCCGATAAGCTATCCACATAATACTTGCTTTGCCCAAAGGCCATATTCAACATAAACTTACCTTGCGGTGTGGGCTCAAACCAAAAGGTTGGAAAAACTAATCTTGTAATGGCGCCTGTATCTACTAAATAGACAATCTCGCCACCATCTACCGAATTACGCGCCAACCTGTCTGGATGCCAAGCCAAAATGCCAGTCGCCTCGCCGTTTTTAATTCTTGTTAGAAGAGAATTAAAAACGGGGCGACCTGGCATTTTGGCGGTGCGTTTTTCAACTAATTCATCAACTACTAATAAATGATTGTCACGGGCATACTTACGAAGTTCGGTCAGTTG
>JAUMXR010000033.1 GCA_030528995.1 Candidatus Saccharimonadota bacterium
GAGGACGCAGCGACGAGCCCCGTGAAGACGGGCGCGAGGAGCGTCCCGAAGAAGATGGTCTTAAGAGTTTGCTCTCAATCAGACATAAAACCATCAAAAAGGTAACGCAAGACATTCACAACTACCAGTTCAACACTGCAGTTGCCGCCTTGATGGAATATGTCAATGAACTCTACAAGCAAGGCGCCACCGAGGATGATTTAGTCATATTAGCGAAGCTCTTGAAACCATTCGCTCCACACCTCGCTTCTGAAATGCTCGAAAAACTAAATGCCAATGACGAATGGCCCACCTGGGATGACAAATATCTCGTCTCCGACACTGTCGAGCTGGTAATCCAAATTAATGGCAAACTCCGCGCTAAGCTCACCGTCGGCACTGATGCCCTAGAAGACGAAGCCAAAATCATCGAGCTTGCCCTAGCGGATTCCAAAGTCCAAAAATACACCGCAACCGGTATCAAGAAAACTATCTTCGTCAAAAAAGCCAAATTACTGAATATTGTGGTTTAATACTCTGTTGTAAATATTAGTAAATCTATCCAGTGTTTGCCCGAAGTCATGCTCGTGTGCAATTTCAAGAGATTTCTTTGCATATTTTTGCCGCAAAGATTCGTCAGATAACAGCTTCACCATCGCTTCCGCGATTTCATCCACATCTCCAGGCTGGCATAAGAAACCATTTTCACCCGTGCGACACACTTCGCTTACCGCCCCTTTATTTACCGCTATCAAAGGCAAACCCGAAGCTGCCGCCTCAATCAGTACAATTCCTTGCGTCTCGATTTCTGACGCCGTCGCAAAAACCGAGCCGGTTTTGTATAATTCATACAAATCATCCGATACCACTCTACCCAAAAACTTCAAACCCTCAACTTCTTTATATTTGGTTTCCAATCTCGTTCTATCCACCCCATCGCCTACGACCACCATCTGTATTTTCGGAAGTTTCATCCGCGCTTTCTTAAACGCTTCAATCACTAGACCCACTTTCTTTTCTGGGTCCACTCTCCCCACATACAGTACCGTCGGTATACCTTGCAAAATCCCATATTTCTGGTAAATTACACTAGCAGGTTTCCCAGGTTTGAACCGCGACAAATCCACCCCGTTCGACACCGCCGCCACTGGTACATTAATTGGATGTTTTTCTAGTAAATTGCGGATCGCCTGCTCCGTTGGCATCGTCACAAAATCACTCTTACTCTGTCGATTTCTAAAATATGCATTCAATACCAGGTTAGCCCCCTTCTTCATTACGCCAGGCATTTTAAGCGACTCTGTCAAAACCTCAGGCTGATTATGCTCAGTCGTCACCACTGGTATTCCACGCTTCCTAGCATAGGACACCACTGATAGACCAATTGGATCCGATACCTGCACATGCACCACGTCGGGTTGGAACTCATCCAAAACCTTCCGTACCTCAAGTGCCGGAAATACCGACACCCTAAACCCTTTTCGATAAAACAGCTTAGGCAGCTTCTTTCCAAACATCTTCTTTCGTTCCGGCACAGCATGAATTTGATCAGGATAAACCTTAACATCCACCGACTTTAAATAAACCGTCTTCACGCCATCCACCGTCCTCGTATAAGAATGTCCAGTCTGTGATGGGCAAATCACCATTACTTCATTCCCCCGACCAGTTAACCCCACCGCCAGGTTATGAGAAAATACTGCCACCCCATTGATTTGCGGATGATACACCGCTGTCGCAATTACAATTTTCACTGCAACCCTCCTACCGAAACCACCACCATCAAAGCGCGGATTATTTCTCCGAAAAAACCCCCGTTATTATAACTTTTTGGCTTTATCCATTTGCGGGTCACGCATTGCATTAATATCTTCATAGCTCCTCTCCACTTCTACGTCCGGCTTAATTCCATCTTTATTAATTGAACGTCCTTCCGGCGTAAACCACTCAGCCGTCGTCACTTTCAACACCGAACCGCCAGACAAATCAAACAACTGCTGAACCACGCCTTTACCATAAGTCGTCTCACCTACCACAGTAGCCTTCCCATAATCCTGCAAAGCACCCGCCACAATTTCAGATGCTGAAGCCGTTGAGCCATTCACCAATACAATTGTCTTCATATCTTTCAAGATCGCCTTACCACTACTCGACGATGATTCCGAGTCGCCATAATGCTTGGATTGTTGTTTCAGAACCGTCTTGCCATCTACCCATAAACTGAGCAAATCTTGTGCCGCACTTACATAACCACCGCCGTTATTTCTCAAATCCAAAATCACTTTATTGATGCCTTTATCGCTAAACTCTTTCGCAAAATTCTGCACCATCGTACCAGTGTCATTGTCAAACCTCGTCACCGTCACAATCGCCGTCGAACCATCGTATTCCACATAAGCCGAAACATTATTTATGGTCTCCCGTTTCATCGTAAAATCCATCTCTTTACCGTTCCGTACTACCGTAACGGTCACTTCCGTGCCAGTTTCACCACGAACCTTCTTCGAAATTTCGTCTGTCGACAAAGCGTAGACTTCTTCCCCATTTACCTTATATATAATATCACCAGCTAGTATCCCGGCTTTACGTGCGGGGTTATCCGGCAACGTCCGAAGCACTCGCACATATCCATCACGTAGTCCCATTTCTACACCAATGCCACTGCCTACATTGCCATGCAAATCATCATAAAAATCCGACGCCGCCTCAGCCCCCATATAGACCGTGTACACATCACCAAGCGACTCCACTAAGCCAGTCTTCGCCCCTTCAATTGCTGCCTCAGCAGAAATCTCACCATTATAAGTATTGTTCAATTTATCATAAACCTCATCTAGCGCCGACCAGTCAACATTCGAATGTCCCTTAGATCCTAGCCCCAAATAAGGCGCGAACCCACCAAACAAGACATTCCAATTCGCTCCAACCACTACACCAAGCACTAAAGTAATCACTGATATAATGATAGCGTTGCCAAGGCTAGTCTTTTTTTCTTTCCACTCTACTTTTTCACTCATGCTTTCCATTATAGCACATTAAATTAAAGATGGATAAAATTATACTGCCAAACTTCACCAGCCGAAATCGTTCTAGCGCCGAAATCACCAAAATGCGAATGACCAGAATATAGGTAAGTTGCGTAAGAGTTATTGTATTCTGTTACGTTAATTGAGCCGTCCGCATTCACGCTTTCCACCCAGAAAACGTGTCCATAAGGATAACCATCTACTTGGCCAATCGTATTAGCTTCCGGATTATGGTCCACTCTATAACCAGCAGCCCTTGCGCCGTCGTCCCACGAATATGCATTACCCCAACCAATCGAAACACCAGCATACTCATACGCCTTCCAACCCGCATAACTCACGCATTCGCAAACATAACCACCGATTTTGTGCCAACCATAAACGTCTTGCCAATAGGTCAAATAATCATCCTGTCTCCCAGGGCAATCGCCTTGCCACGGATAGGTATTAGCGCCAGTGTAAGCCGAACCACGATACAATTCCGGATGTGCTTCCTGCTCTGCCTTCTCGGCTTCCCTCTGCGCCAACTGCGCCGCCTTAGCTTGTTCCGCATAGGCCTCCGCATCATTTTCAAACTTCGCCACCAAGTTTTGTTGTTCAGTTCGTTTTGCTAGCAAAGATTCACGTGCCGCCTTTTGCTGAGCCAACAATTCCTCAACTTCGGCCTTGTCTGCTTCAAGTTTTTCCTTAGTTTGCTTCACGGCCGCCGCCGAAGCACTGATTTGTTGCTTCACTACCTCATTGCGTGCTGCCTTTTCCGCCAAATCCGAAATTGAAGTCGAACCAGCTAAAACCTGAATCGGCTCAGCATCGGACTCAAAATGCATATTAATCAGAAGCTCCGCCAAAGCCTCCTGCTCTTCCAAAAGCTTAGCTTCCGTAATTTCAATCTGTTTCTTCAAATCTTTTACTTCGACTTCTGTTTGGACAATCTCAGCTTCTTTACCAGCAATCTCCGCCGTTAATTCATTTACTCTAGCTTGATAGGCGTTGGCCGAGTTAGCCGCCGATGCCGCATTAGCAGTCGCCTGTTTCTCTTTCTCCACCGCTTCACGACAAGCCGCCGAATTTTGACAAGCCTTCGAAATCGCCCCAGCATCATGATAAACCGGCAAAAATCCAAATAACAAACCAATAATAACTAGCGTTGATATGATTTTTTTGTTTCGAAGTATTACCATAACCACATTATAGCATATACCTAGGCTTTGTTCAAGTATTTCGACACCGCTAACCTCGCGGACAGTCTTCCAATCACAATACCTAGCGCCATAAACACCAAATACACGAGTATCAATTTATTCGATTCAAGCACGTCTGTAATCACCGTCACATCAATCCCATAACCAGCCAACTTCGGCGCCATAAACATAAAGCCAAAATATGACACTGTCGCTGCTACAACACCAGCAATAATACCACAAATCTCTGCTTCCACCAAGAAAGGCCCACGAATAAAGTTTTTTTCCGCTCCCACTAGCTTCATCATGTAAATCTCCTCCCGCCTCGAGAAAATCGCCATTCGAATAGTCGAGAAAATAATCAAGACCGAAATCACCAAAAACACCGCCGCGAGCACTATCCCGCCCGTTCGCGCTATCTTGGCCCAAGTCGTAATAGTATTTATCTCAACTCTATTCACATCATAAGTTGGCGCCTTACTTTTATCGACGAAAAGCTTAAAATCTTCATTTTCTTCCACGATTTGCTTTACACTATCCAGATTATCTACATCATACACTTTAATCCGCATCGTCCCCTGCATTTTATCAATCATCAATTTTTTCATTTCATCATCCAAAATGCTAATCACCTCATCGCTACCTTCATTCTCCTTCAAAAACTTCTCATACTCTTCTTCAGAATTAGAAGTTTCTACGCTTTTCACATTACTGTCAGACTTCATAATATTTTCTAATTTTGCCAGTTGAGCACTGGTCGCACCAGGTTTCAAATAAATAGTGATATCAATTTTATCCTTCATCATCTCAGCAGTACTAGTCAAAATCACGCTTGCCACTACTGTCACGAATAAAATAATCAACGTAATCGCCATCACAACAGTTGCTGCCGTGGACAGCCAAATATTGCGACCAAAGCCCTTAGCACCATATTTCGCGATTCTAGCTTGCGTACGAATCGGATGCCTTTGCCGCGTCCTTTGCATCGTCCGCAAACTCTTCTTGGTCACCTTCTTTAGCTTCTTATCTTTTACTACTTTTGCTTCTTCTGCCATTTTATATTACCTTTTTCTTTGTAGTCTTAGTTGCCACCGGACGAACAACCGGATTTGCCACAGTTGAATCAGTAGCCTTCACAGCAGGTCGTCTTAAAGCATGGCCAGGAGTCTGTACGACCCGCACTGGTTCCTTTGGCACCGGTGTCTCATCTAGTTTATAAATACCGTTATTCTTTTGATCATTCACAATTCGACCATTCTTCAAAGTCACTACCCGTTTCTGCAAAGTATTCACGATATTTTCATTATGCGTTGTCACCAAAATAGTGGTGCCGAAATCATTAATCTTTTTGAGTAGTTGTATAATTTCTTCCGTTGTCAATTTATCAAGATTTGCCGTCGGCTCATCCGCAATTAAAATCTTCGGTTGACGCGCCACCGAACGCGCTATCGATACTCTTTGCTGCTGCCCACCCGAAAGTTGATGCGGAAATTTTTTCGCTTGGTCTAACAAATCAACTAATTCCAAAACCTTCGGCACTGTTTTACGAATCTCCTTACCACTCATTCCGGCAATTTCTAATGCGAACGCAACGTTTTCATATACAGTCCGTCTCGGTAAAAGTTTAAAATCCTGAAACACTACACCAAGCCTTCTACGATAACCAGGAATATGGCGTTTCTTCACATAATCAAGATCAATTCCACCGATAATAATCTTACCAGAATCCGGGCTTTCTTCCTTTGTGATCATCTTCATCAAAGTGGACTTCCCCGCACCGGACTTACCTACCAAGAAAACAAATTCATTCGGCTCGATATGCAAAGACACCGAATCCAAAGCCGGCTCCGCATCCCCCGGATATTGTTTCGTAACCGAATCGAGTAATATCATGCTCCTATTTTAGCATAAGTATATACAAATCACAAATTATTTCAGTGTGCTAATTCTAAAAGTAATATTTCGTGAAGTCTGTCCCTCAGCCTGATAAATCGTACCAGGCGTAATCTCTGCCCCTGGATGCATCGCTTGCACCTCCGCCAAGGCTTCATCGTAAGATTTTTCTGTTGTTACCGTCAAATCTTCCACCTTCACATCACCGAATTTAATACCGCTCTTTCTAGAAGCCAGATCAAGAATCGAACCCAAATCAACCTCAAAACCTGCTAGATACGATGCTAGTTTGAATGCATTACGCACTGAATTCTTGAACTCTCCAACTACGCCAATACATTTCTCCCCCGCCCAAATCTCAGCCGCACGCCTTAGTTCAAATGGCAACGCCGGCGCGCCCTTAGCCTTAAGTGGTAAATATTTCGCTTCAATATTAAACTCATCCAATAGTTTTGCTACATATTTCTTCGCTTTATAATATGCCGTTCCAATACCTTTACGTTCTGCTACCACTAAACCAATTCTCATCTTTTCTACCGGCACATTCTCGTCGTCTAGCCCCCATTCTTTTTTCTGATATACTTTATTCATCTCAAAAATCGCAAACTTCTCTACCGGCAATTTTTCATTTTTATAAGATTTCTCTAGTAAACTCGGCACAATCGATTGTCTCACATACTGCAAGTCTGGCGAAATCGAATTTACAATCTTATAAGAATTGTTCACATCCAAATTCGCTTTTTTAAGCAAACTTTCACTCACAAACGAATAGGTTAGCACTTCATTCGCACCATATTTCGACATTAATCCACGAATCTGTTTCTTGAGCTCCCACATTGCATTTTTGTCAGCCGTCGCATGGAGCGCAAGAGTAGGCTCAATATTATCATAACCAAGTAATCGCCCAATTTCCTCAATTACATCCTCCTTGATATGGATATCCGTTCGCCAAATCGGAGCGGTCACTTTGAGTTCATTTCCATTCTTTTCTATTTCGAAACCTACGTTCTCAAGCGTCTTCACAATCAATTCGTCGCTATAATCAGTGCCTAACAACCCATTAATTTCATCTGTTGTAATTTTTACAACATTAATCCCAGAAAACCCAGGGTAGCAATCTTTTAGCGCAACAGGTTTAGCGTTAATCTCTTTGATCGCTTCAACCAATACATTGAAAGTACCACCAGTAGGTACGCCTTTCGTAAACCGCGTAATCGCTTCGCTAAAAATCCCGTGCGACATTTGGGTCTTTCGTAAATTATACAAACTAAACGTAGCTGATTCGATAATCACATTTCGAGTGTTTTCGTTAATCATGGTAGACTTGCCACCCATCGCCCCCGCTAGTGCCACTGGCGTATCGGCCGAACAAATCACGATGTCAGTTTCATCCAGTTTCACCTCAGTATCGTCCAATAATACAATTTTCTCACCCGCACGAGCCAAACGTACTTTGATTTGCGGGTTCTCCGTCTTCCCCGCCACTAAGAATTTATCGCCATCAAAAGCATGCAAAGGTTGACCAGTAAGAAGCATCAAATAATTAGTTACATCCACTATCTTTGATTTAGTCATCATGCCGGACTTAGCCAGAAAAATCTGCATCATAGATAAATATTTTTCTTCCGCAGTAGGCTCCAACACTTTCACGGAAGCGACCGTGTATCGTGGACAAATATTAGCGTCGGCTATCTCAACTTTAATTCTATTTTTTTTACTTTCTACGCCATTCTCAGAATTTACCAAAAAGCCTTCCGGGAGATAAGATTCTTCCAATAAAAACTTCGGTTCTTCAAACTTCTGGCCAAGTATCCCAGCTACCTCTCTTGCAAAACCAATAATACCAAAACAATCCGGACGGTGTGTAAGCGATTTATTCTCGATTTCCAAAATCAAATCCTTCAACTCAAATACGTCCGCCAGCAAGTCCCCTGGCTTTGCTATTTCTGGGTCAATCTCAACGATTTTCTCATGTTTGTCGTCAAAATCCAATTCATCCGCCCCAGCCAGCATCCCATTCGACTCGTAGCCTTGCATTTTACGCTTGCCAATCACGAACGGCGCATCTTCATGTACCGACGCCGGCACTGTCGCTCCAGGCGCAATCCAAACCGCAAACATCCCTTCTCGCACGTTTGGCGCCCCGCACACCACCTGGATTAGTTCATCTCCACCATTATTAATTTGACACAAAGTCAAATGCGTATCCGGAATTCTTTCTGCCTTCTCGACTCGCACCACGAATATATTGTCGTACTTACGGGTCTCGTCAATTACTCCCTCAACCTCCACCAGTCTCGCACCAATCAAACGAATTAACTCTTCATCCGACACCGGTATATCTACGTATTTTTTTAGCCAATTTAAACTAATTTTCATCCCAGCTCCTCTCTATTTAAACTCTCGCAAGAAATTAAGGTTGCCACTTTCAAAATGTCGCACATCATCTAAGCCATAGCGTAACATCACTAGTCTATCAATTCCGCCTCCCCACGCAAAGCCGTGATAACGCTCCGGATCAATCCCGGCCATCTTTAATACATTCGGATGTATCATTCCGCAACCCAACATTTCCAAAAACTCACCTTTTTTACCACCCAAACCTTTTGGCTTTTC
>JAUMXR010000034.1 GCA_030528995.1 Candidatus Saccharimonadota bacterium
TAGGGTTAGTGTTGGTGTCGCAGTCGATGACGGCGCTTTATATCTCACAGATTCACGCAGAGGCGAAGGCACGGCCACTATATATAATAGATAGGGACAAAACTAAAGAGTTGAGCGGTGGAAAAAAGATGAAAAAGGGGCGAAAAAAGAAAAACGGAGGAACAAATGAAAAAAAGAGTGCTAATTAGCTTTGATGTGGAGGAATTTGATTTGCCAAGAGAGCATGGTGGGAAGATTAGCGTAGAAGAGGGGGTAAAAGTGTCTGGTGAAGGGCTGAAAAGAATACTGGAATTACTGAAACAGAAAAAAGTGAAGGCTACGTTTTTTGTGACGGGGAACTTCGCGGAGGAGGTGCCAGATTTGGTAAAAAGAATGGTGAAGGAAGGGCACGAAATAGGGTGTCATGGGGTAGACCATTTTTGTCCGAAGAAAACGGATGTGGAAAAGTCTAAAGAAATTGTGGAAAAGATAGCAGGCGTGAAAGTGGTGGGATGGAGACAGCCGAGAATGTTTGAGATTTCATATAATGAGCTAAAGCGATGTGGGTATCAGTATGATTCAAGTATAAATCCGGCGTTTATTCCTGGGAGATATAATAATGCTAGTGTGCCGCGACGGTCGTTTATGAAAAAAGGTATACTGGAGATACCGACTTCGGTGACTTCAATGCGGGTGCCATTGTTTTGGCTAGCGCTACATTTGTTCCCTTTATCGGTTTATGTGCGACTGGCACGAAACGCCTTAAAGAAAACAGGTTATTTTGCGACTTATTTTCACCCATGGGAGTTTGTGGATTTGGGTGATTATGGGGAGGTGCCTAGTTATATAAAGAGAAATGCTGGTAAGGCATTAGTGAAAAGATTAGGAATGGTGATTGATGAATTGAAAAAAGATGGGGGTGAGTTTATGACTTATGCGGAGTTTTCGGAAAAACAAATTTGTCGTAAAAGAGGAAATTAAGAATCATTATCACAATGGTAGTGAGGACAAAGGCGCCGGTGGTGAGTACGAACTCGTAGGTGAAGGGAAGATGAATGGCGCTACTGATGTTGTATGCTAAATCGTAGACTGGGGTGAAAAGACTAAACAGCTGGGTAAGTCCAGGTGAGATAAGAAGAGCTAAGAGAGCGTTCCAGATAAAAAAGCGGATAATGGAGGCTTTGGTGACTTGGCGTTCTTTCCAGGTGATTTTGGAGTGGGCGAGATAAGCGACTATGGTGGTGACGGAAGTGGCGATAAGGTTAGATAGCCAGAGAAGGTCGTTATTTCTAATAATAAGATTAGCTAGAATGGCGTAGAGGGCATAATTGAAAAGTGTAACGGAAACGCCGACAAAGAAAAAGCGGACAGCATGAGTGGAGGTTTTAGTATCTTTGGGGTTTTTCGTGAGAGAATCTTGGTCGGATTTAGAGGATTCGGTTCTTGGATTAGAATTCATAAATATTATTATAGCATGAGACGAAAGATGAAGTGTTTCTGAAAAATAATGATATAATAAACATAAGCAAGAAAGGTTTACTATGAATAACGAACAAGAACAAATAAACGATAATACAAATGAACAGTTGGAAGCGGAGCATTCTGTGCAGACGCCTGAAGAGTCTAATGCTATGGAGATTGAACCAACGAATGGCGCCTCGAAAAAGAAATCGCTACTTATTCCAATTCTGATATGTATTTTGGGCGTGGTATCAGTTGTGGCAGTGTTTTTTGTGGTAAAGAGCCTCCTGCCACCCGAAAAAGTGCCCGCACCGGCGCCGCAGGTTGATGCTAGGTTTACGGAAGATTCCACAGAAATACTCTTCACGAAGGAAACATCGCCGAGAGTGGATGCTTCACTTGCGACACAGCCACTAATGAATGCTTTTTTGAAGAATTTTACCGGACAGACCGACGAAGAGCTTGGGGTAGAGTATTCTAATACGCATCCTGGGTATGTAAAATTAATCAACAATGAGGCTGATTTGATTGTGGTGACTGAGCCGAGTGAAGGGGAATTGGCGCTTGCGGCGGAGAAAAATGTCGAACTTGACGTGACAAAAGTAGTAAACGAAGGTTTTGTTTTCTTTGTGAATAAAGACAATCCGGTGAATTCGATTAGCATGGAGGATTTGGTGAAAATCTATACTGGCGAAATCACAAACTGGAAGGAACTAGGTGGAAATGATGCAGAGATTATTGCCTATCAAAGACCAGAAAACTCTGGATCACAAACTGGCTTGTACTCCCTTGTATTAAAAGGTGAGCAAGTAAAGATTCCAACGGTGAAAGAATCTGTACAATTGTCAATGGCCGGGATTGTGGATTATGTGGCTAGTTATGAAAACTCAATCGATGCGATTGGGTTTGGTTTTTATTATTATGTAAATACGATGTATTACAATGACAATTTGAAGTATTTAGCAGTGGACGGAGTGGAGCCGACTTATAAAACAATTCAAGATGGAAGTTATCCAATTTTGTCGGCCTACTACATTGTAACTAGAAAAGGTGATGAGAACCAGAATGTGGCATTGTTAAAGGAGGCTATGTTGTCGCCACGTGGGCAAAAAGTTGCAAGTGAGGCTGGTTATGTCCCCGCAAAGTGATGAGACAGTGAAAAAAGAATTGGGCACCGAGAAAAACCAAGATGATGGTTTGTCGGAGAGTGATACGAACGAGGAAGTAACCCCGGAGGATTTGGCATCGGCGTTTACTGGGGGGCCAGCTGATAATAAAGATGAGTTGGAAGCAAAAAAGCAGGACCAAACAGAACAAGAAAAAGGGGAGTCTGGGTCTGAGAAAGAATCTGATAAGAAGAAACATACTCGTAAGAAAGTATGGATTGGATTATCAATAATTGCTTGGTTGTTGTTAATTGGAGGAGCGGTGTTGTTAGCTTTTTATTTAAGACCTAAAATTGAAATAGCGACGGATGAAGAAGCATTTAAATGGAATGAAGTAAAGAAGGAAGCGGTGGAGTTGGTGGACGTGGATTTTTATAGTTTTTATGATACAAACGCTATAGAGTTTTATTTTCCTTATAGATCTATATATGATAAAGAGATTGATGGTAATTCAAATCCGGATTATAATGTGAAACTTCAATTCGTGCCACAGATTAAGGGCTTGAAGAACCACGAAGTACAGGAAAAAATAAATAATCGTATCATAAGCGTGGCACAAAGTATTAGTGTGCCGAATGATAAAAGTGTGCGGGTGCATATAGGCTGTAATATGTTTAATGTGTTGTCGTTGCTATTGTCGGGTTACGACGAGAAATATACTAATTATTATA
Organism: Candidatus Saccharimonadota bacterium; assembly: GCA_030528995.1. GTDB lineage: Bacteria > Patescibacteriota > Saccharimonadia > Saccharimonadales > Saccharimonadaceae > Nanosyncoccus. The sequence goes on from JAUMXR010000034.1 coordinate 3,278, forward strand.
CTGGTTTGAGTTTTGATTTGACTACTGGCGATGAATTAGCTTTTGATGACATTTTCGTGAAGGGGGCAAATGTAGAATCGATGGTGTTTAAGAGATTTTATAATCAATTATCCTCTAACTATAGTTTTGAGGTATTATATGCGGAGCGAGGTATACAGGAATGGGAAGCCGGAAACTGTTCGATGTGGTGTGATGAAAAAGTGAGTTTGGAAGAGTATAGGGTGAGAAAAGAAAATGCCGAGAATTCTTTAGCTAATATTGAAGAAATCGCAATGAATGAAACCAAAAAGTATTTGGCTGGCGAAAAGCCGTTTTATTTGGAAAATGCTGGACCAGTTTTTATTTTTGACAATACCACTAAGTTGACGGATTGTTTTATGGCGGACGATGTGGGCTTTTTTGCTTATCTGGGCAAATATCGTACAGATGAATCGATATATGAAGACGAATCGGTGGGGGTGAAGCATCTATTTCTTAGTGCTGTGAATGCTGGTGATGAAAAATATGGGTGGATAGAAGAGGGCGATAAGTATTTTGTTGATTATTTGACTGAATTCAATGATGAAAATAGGCAAGAGGAAGAGAGAATTTTACGTGATTTAATAGAAAAAATAATAGATAAATCGGATAATTCTAAATATCATTATATTTTGATAACGGATATAGGCCTTCACGACAGAGGTGATTATTGGGCCGTTCATTATAATTATTATGTTTATGAAATGGATAAGGAATACTATGATAGAAAATTTAGAAAAGCTATATTCGAGGGTAAAACGCACAGAGCCGGTGTAGCTGAACCTTATAATCCAATACCAAAGAAGGATATGTATGACGACAATAAGGTTGCTGTAAAGACCCAGAGGGACTATGAGATCCCCGAAGATGTGTTTTTGGGGAAGGATGGAATTTTGTATGAAGAAGCGGATGATGTCTTTATCTCGGAAGCGAGAGGCAAATATGTTGCTGTTAGAAATGGGTTTTATGTCGGTGTGGATGCGGCGGAACTAGATTGGAGGAATTTGTTAATTAATTATTATTACGCAAATGCTTATTATTGGGAGATGGGAAGACAAATAGATATTAACTACACAGCTGAAGAAAAAGCAAACCATGAGTTTAGGTTTAAGCTAACAAATGGGTTATATACTGGGGCAATTCGCATTGAGTTCAGAGAAGATAATGGTAATTTTAAGTATGGAACTACGGTGGATTTGAGTGCAATACCAAATGAATATTTAAAAGATGCCTTTAAACATTAGTGTGGAGGTTATGGTATGGACGAAACGCTTAGTTTTTGGTATAATATATGCGTTTATTTAAGCGAAGGGTTGTATGGGAGAGAGCCAAAAAGATGTCAAAATAGCTGAGGGGGAGATTTTTGGTAATGATAATGTAATAAGAGTGAGGGGTGCGAGACAAAATAACCTTCGCGATCTTGATGTGGATATCCCAAGAGATAAGCTAGTGATTATTACAGGTTTATCGGGGTCGGGAAAATCGTCGCTGGCGTTTGATACGGTGTATGCGGAAGGGCAGAGGCGATATGTGGAATCATTGTCGTCGTATGCGAGGATGTTTCTCGGGATTATGGATAAGCCGGATGTGGATTCGATAACGGGGTTGTCACCGGCGATATCGATTGACCAGAAGTCTACATCACGAAACCCAAGGTCGACGGTGGCGACGGTGACAGAGGTGTATGATTATTTGAGATTGTTGTTCGCGCGGGTAGGGGTGCCACATTGTCCGATTTGCCATAAAGAGGTGTCGAGACGGAGTGTGGAAGATATTGTAAATGAAGTAATGAAACTACCACTGGGGTCGAAATGTATGTGCCTCGCGCCGATTGTGACGGCAAAGAAGGGGGAATTTGCCCATGTGCCAGAACAATACACAGCGAAAGGTTTTTCGCGGGTGAGGGTGGATGGAATTATTTACGCATTAGATGAGTTCCCAGAACTGAATAAAAATGAAAGACACGATATTGAAATAGTGGTGGACAGATTCGTGTTGTCGCCGGAGCTACATACGAGGATTGCGGGGTCGATAGAGCAGGCGCTCGAAATGGGCCAGGGGATAATGCAGATTTTGCGGGTGACGGATAATTCGACGGCGGTGGGGGAGACGAGGATTGGCTCGGGAAATTCGGAAGTGCTGATTTATTCGCAGAGGTATGCGTGTCCGGATCATCCGGATGAATTGATACCAGAATTGACACCGAGACTGTTTTCGTTTAATGCGCCGGAAGGAGCGTGCCCGGTATGTACGGGGCTCGGGACGCGGATGGAGATAGACCCGGGACTAGTGTTTAATAAGAATTTGACGATTGCGGAAGGCGGGATAAGGCCATTTAATAGGGTGGGGCAGGAATCGTGGTGGCTGAAGAGACTGATGGCGGTGGGGGTGAAACATGGGTTTAATGTGTATACGCCGATTGGGGAATTATCTGAAGATGTGCAACATATGATACTGTATGGGACGGGGGATGAGAAGTATGAAATGAAGATTTCGGGCTCTGGTCGATTCGCAGATGGGACAGTGTATGAGACGACTTATGAGGGGGTAATTCCGATGCTCGAGAGAAGGTATCATGACCCGAAAGTTTCTGAATTTACAAAACACGATATTGAAAGATTTATGCGAGTGAGACAGTGTCAGGAGTGCCATGGGGCGAGACTCAAGCCTTCTGTACTTGCGGTGACGGTGCATGATCTTAATATTGTAGATATGTGTAATCTGGATGTGGATGCGACACTTGAAGTATTGTCGCAGGATCTCGGGTTTTCGGAATCGGATATGCTGATTGCGGGGCCGATTTTGAAAGAGATTCGGGAACGAGTGAAATTTATGCAGGATGTGGGGCTGGGGTATTTGGAGCTCGGACGGGCGGCGAATACTTTATCTGGTGGGGAAGCGCAGAGAATTCGTTTGGCAACCCAGATTGGGTCGGGGCTACAGGGTGTGTTATATGTGCTAGATGAGCCGTCGATTGGGTTACACCAGAGAGATAATGATAAATTGATTGCGACTTTGAAGCATTTGAGGGATTTAAAAAATACGGTGCTAGTAGTGGAGCATGATGAAGATACGATGCTGGCGTCGGATTATATTATCGATATTGGGCCAGGGGCGGGGGCGCATGGTGGTAAATTGGTGGCTTGCGGAACGCCGGAGGAAATTATGGCGAATCCGAATTCGATTACGGGTAAATACTTGACTGGTGAGATGAAGATTCCGGTGCCGAAGAAACGGAGGAAGGCAAAGCGGGGACAAGAACTGGTCGTGGTGGGGGCAAGAGAGAATAATCTTAAAAATATTGACGTGCATTTCCCACTCGGAGTAATGACGGTGGTGTCGGGAGTGTCGGGATCAGGCAAATCGACATTGGTGAATTCGATTCTGGCGAATGAACTTCAGGCGCGACTACATCATGCGCAGACGGTGTCGGGAACGCATGAGAGAATTGATGGGATTGAACATTTGAATAAGGTGATAGTGATAGACCAGTCGCCGATTGGGCGGACGCCGCGGTCGAACCCAGCGACATATACTGGGGTTTTTACGGCGATTCGAGAACTATTTGCAGCGCAACCGGAGGCGGAAATTAGGGGATATAAAGCAGGAAGGTTTTCGTTTAATGTGAAGGGTGGAAGATGCGAACACTGCCAGGGAGATGGGGTGAATAAGATTGAAATGCATTTCTTGCCGGACGTATATGTGACCTGTCCGAAATGTCATGGTAGGCGGTATAATGCAGAGGCTTTGGAAGTAAAATATAAGGGGAAAGATATTTCACAGGTCTTAGATATGACGATTGATGAAGCGGTGGAGTTCTTTGGATCGATTCCGGCGATTGCTTCGAAACTCAGGACGATTCAGGAAGTGGGACTCGGGTATATTAGACTGGGGCAACCGGCAACGACATTTTCAGGAGGGGAAGCGCAGAGGATTAAGCTCGCGACGGAGTTGTCGCGACGTTCTACTGGGCGGACTTTGTATATTTTGGATGAACCGACAACGGGGCTACATTCGGATGACGTTCGACGGTTGCTCACGATACTGAATCGGTTGGTGGATGGGGGGAATTCGATGATTATTATTGAACATAATTTGCATATAATTAAGAGCGCGGACTGGGTGATTGATATGGGGCCGGAAGGGGGGCTGAAGGGTGGCTTAGTATGTGCCGAGGGAACACCAGAGGATTTGGCGAAGCGCGGCAATACGCCGACGGGCGAGTATTTACGTAAATATTTATAGTATTGACATTTTAAATAAGGTAAGGTATAATACATCGTTACAGGGGTGGCGTATCTTAAGAAAGGGTGACAACAGGTAGTTTTTGTCATGATGTATTCTTGTGAGGTCACGGAATTTAACTATGCGTAGGGTGGAATTAGGCAAGACATCAGAGAGCACTGGCTAGGCAATATGGTAATAAATCATTGCCAGAAGCAACATCGTGTTTTTACAACATAACCAGTAGTGACATCGTGATAGAGTGCACCAAGGTTAGTATTGGCATTATGATTATATACTAAGATTGGTATGCGACGCATTAGACGCGCCAAAGCTAGTAGTAAATCATAGTTCTACGAAAGTGCTCTTGGAAGGCAGCAAGTTAACAAATAGCAAATATTATTTTAACTTTTTCTGACGAGACGTTACCCCTTTCAACCTTATTCCGAGCCGGTTATGTATACCGGCTCTTTTTTTGTGTTTTTGAGCTTTATCTGGTAAACTGTGGATAAAAGGAGCCAAAATGACGTGGAAAAATGATCAGGTGACCGATGCGGAAACAATGAGGATACTGACCTTAGCTAGAGACTGTTTGAAAGTCGAGGGGGATTTTGTAGAAATGGGATGCTATAAAGGAGATACTTCGCTACTATTGGCTGAAATACTGGTGGAAAACTATGTGGATAAGGTCGTGGAAAAAATGGGGAAAAGTGGTGAAAAAGAGGTGGAAAAGTGTAGTGGTGGAAAGAATAAGAAAAAGTTGTGGATTTATGATTCTTTTGAGGGGCTACCAGAGAAAATGGAGGTGGATAAGTCGGTTCTGGGTGAGGCTTTTAAGGGTGGGGAACTGGCGGTAACGAAACGAGAAGTGAAAGAGAGATTTTTGCGGGCTGGATTGCCGGTGCCAGTGATAAAAAAAGGATGGTTTGCGGATTTGACAGAGGTGGATTTGCCGGAAAAAATTGCGTTTGCTTTCCTAGATGGGGATTTTTATGAATCGATTAGGGATTCGTTGAGACTGGTGGTGCCAAGAATGGCTGATGGAGGCGTATTGGTGGTACATGATT
>JAUMXR010000035.1 GCA_030528995.1 Candidatus Saccharimonadota bacterium
GTAGCTAATCTACTTAGAAGTTACCCAAATAATTACCTCTACTCCGGCTACGTTAACGGCGGGTCGTTGAATATTCGAGGGAGCTACGGCTACTATTGGTCGTCTACGGCGTACAATAGCTACAGCGCTTACTACCTGTACCTGGATAGTTCCAACGTGTACCCAGGGACGAGCTACAACTATAAGTATTACGGCAGGGCAGTGCGTTGCTTGAGCCAGTAGTCGGCGAAGTCTAAAGGCGCGCCCCCGCTTTAGACAAATGGCGAGGAGGGAAATTGCGATTCCGCCCCAAGGGCTACAGCCCCTGGGGCGGAATTGTTTTTACACGGCAAATTAAGAAAATGCACACGGGGTGTGCATTTTTTTGTATTTTTGCACTCCCTGGGGGAATTAGTGAACGCTGTTATGGTTCCTTTGCTATTGCGCTTGCTTCGCGGAATCCATCGTAGAAGTTTTCCGAAACCTTTGGATGGCCAATCTTATTGGCGGCTTTCACCACCAGCTCAATATCGTCTGTGATTTTGAAAATGTCAGTATCGCTAGCTGAAATCAGTCTTAATGAAATCATTTTGCCAATTGTCTTATCGAAGCCTTTCCAAAACTCTTCACCAATCAAAAATACTGGCATTCTTGGCATTTTCTTTTCCTGCATCAAGCATAATACTTCCGATACTTCATCCATGGTGCCAAACCCGCCCGGAAAAAACACAAAAACTTTCGCCGCCATAGCGAGAGATACTTTGCGCGCAAAGAAATACTCAAACGTCAAACAATCAGTCAGATATGGATTCGGTTGTTGTTCGTGCATCAGAGTAATGTTTAACCCTATCGTGCGCCCACCAATCTCGTAAGCTCCGTGCGAAGCTGCTTCCATAATTCCAGGCCCTCCACCCGTAATCACAGCATGACCATTCTCTGCCAGTCTATGTCCCAAATTAAAGGCCATTTGACAGTATTTATTGTCTTGCGGTAATCTTGCGGAACCAAAAATTGTCACCCCCTGCGGAAAAGACCGAATAATCTGTAATCCCCGCCCCAAATCCTTAGCGTAGGCATTGGCCCGCTCTAGGTCAGCGATGGTTAGTTTCTTGAGCAACTCTTCTTCAATTTTTGTCATGGAATCCTTTCTTATATTTTTTGTATCGGCATCGGATGCAAGGCTTCGTCACCAAACAATAATCCCCTGTTGGCCCCTAGCTTCGTCACGACTGCCGTGGAATTGGCTGAAGCAAACACTAATGAATTTCGGAATGAATGTCCTCCCGCGAAGTGAGCTAAGAAACCAGAGCCAAAAGCGTCTCCCGCTCCAGTCGCATCTCTCACCGGCGTATCTTCGTAGATGCCGAATCGATAAGTGTCACTGCCATTACTCGCAATCCCACCCATCGCTCCGTCCGTAATAATTGCCGTCCGCACATAATTATTGAGATGATACATTAGTTCAGTTAGTACCATTCCCGGCACAATCTTGGCAGCCTCAGATTTATTGACATTCAAAACATCCACATATCTCAATAACTTTAGCAAATCATCTTTTTGTTCCAGCTCCTTCACGCCAGGATTGAACATGACTTGCGTGCCAGTTTCTTTTGCGTGTCGGAAAAATTTCTCTAATGTCACCATGTCGCCACGCAAAGTTGTTACATATAGCCAATCCGGAGTGCATGTGTCCAAATCGGAGGCTTCAAAATTGCCAAATTGCTCCGACGCTCCTCGGCAAGTCAAAATCGTCCTCTCTCCACTTTTGGAATCTAACAGCACTATGGAAGTTCCGGTTGTTTTTCGCTCCAAAACATTAATGTAACTGGTATCGACACCTTCGCGGTCCAGCCTTTTGAGCACGGCTGCACCAGCCGAATCGCGCCCGATATTTCCTATCATGATAGCTTCATGCCCATGACGAGCAAAACTAATCGCTGAATTAACGCCACCACCCCCCACTTCGTAGGAAATGCGGTCAATATCTACTTTGGAACCCACTAAAACCTTACCAAAAATCGCCGTTTCGCCAATTGTCGTTGGCACAAGATCGTCATGATCAATCAAGTAGATGTCCTGTAAAGCCGAGCCCAAAGAAACGATTCTCGCCATTATAAGACCACCCCATTCTTATCAATTTCTGCTACTAGTTCCTGGAAGGCCTGAGCCGGGTCTGGTGCTTGCGATATCGCCGACCCTACATTGATTACATCCACATCCGCATGCGCAATAGCTCGGATATTAGTCATATTGGCACCGCCATCCCAACCGATTTCGAGCTCTGGTTTCATATTGCGGACTAGTGGGATTTTTTCCATCTGCATCAAATCTGCCGGTGAACCTTGTACACCAAGTTGCCCCGCAAAAATCAAAACATGGTCAGCCGCTTCGATGTAGGGCTGGACGTTGCCCGGAAAAGTCGACGGCAGTAATGCGACACCCGTCTTAATACCAGCTTCCTTCAAAATCTTAAAACTTGGCAACAAATCTTCACTTGCCTCGGCGTGTAGAATACAAAGTGAAGGACTTAGCTTCAGCACCGTATCAAGATGCTCAGACGGTTTAGCCACCATCAAATGCAAATCCGCCTCCCAATTCTTGGGCCACCAAATATTAGTAATATCAAGGGTCTGAGTCGGCGCAAAAACACCATCCGTCACATCAATTTGTACCCTGCGAGTGAACACATTGATGCGCTCGGCTTGAGCTCGGTAATCTTGCTTATTGTCCGTCAGAATCGTCGGCACGATTGACACGGTTCTAATCATAGTCTTCCCTTTCGTCTAAACGATTAATTCGCCTCACTCGGCGCTCTAAATTCGTAAAATTAGTATTTAAAAACTTATCAGTGATGTCTTTAATTAAATCTTCATCCATGAAATGCGCGGACAAACATAAGACGTTCGCATCATCGTGTTCGCGCGCTAAAATCGCTGACTCTGCATTGTCACAATGTGCTGCGCGGATGCCTTTAAAACGGTTGGCTTGAATCGTCACTCCGTGTGCCGAATCGCAAATCAAGATTCCCATCGAACCATGGTTTTCACGCACATCTTTTGCTACTTTAATGGCGGGGTCATTGAAATCATCACCCTCTCGGTATTCATAGGCCCCATCATCAATCACCTCGTGTCCTTGAGCTTCCAAAAAGTCTCTCAACCAATTCTTCTTTTCGAATCCTCTATAGTCTGCGCCGAGATAAATCGTCATCTAAAGACCCTTCCCGAAATCAATCGCAAGTTCTACCAACCGATTCGAATATCCCCATTCGTTGTCATACCAAGCGACCACCTTAATCATATTGCCGCCCACTACATCGGTCAAAGGTAAATCTACAATACAAGAATGCGGATCGCCAATGAAGTCAGATGAAACTAATTCTTCTTCCGTCACACCGATAATACCTTCGTAGTAGGGTTCCTTGCTAGCTTTCTTTAAAATATCGTTGATTTCTTCTTTGGTAGTGTCGCGCTTTATGACGGCTGTAATGTCCGATAGCGAAACAACTGGAGTAGGTACACGGACCGACAAGCCGTTAAACTTCCCTTCGAGGGACGGAATAGCTTTAGCTGCTGCTTTTGATGCGCCCGTCGTGGTTGGTACAATATTTTCGGCTGCCGAACGCGCCTCACGCAAATCCTTAGCTGGTGCATCTAGGATTCTTTGCGAACCGGTATAGGAATGTACGGTCGTCATCATTGCTTTCTCGATACCAAATTCATCTTCTAGGACTTTCATGATGGGTGCGATACAGTTTGTCGTGCAAGAAGCATTAGACAGAATTACATCATCCTTCTCGACCACTTCTTCATTAACGCCAAGCACCACGGTCTTCGCGCCTTCACCCTTAGCTGGAGCCGAAATGATTACCTTCTTTGCCCCGGCTGTAATATGTGCTCTCGCATCTTCGGGCTTAGTGAAGAAGCCTGTCGATTCAATCACTACGTCTACGCCCAGTTTTTTCCAAGGGAGTTGAGCTGGATCTTTTTCGGCATAAACCGGTATTTCACGGGTGTTAATCAGGATTGATTTCTCCGTGGCGGATACTTTCTTGTCGTAAGTGCCATAAGACGAGTCATGCTTCAGAAGATGCGCTAGAGTTTTCGCGTCTGTAATATCGTTAATTGCTACCACTTGCGCGTCGCGCCGTTCCAATAATATCTTGAGTGCGTTACGGCCAATTCTGCCAAAACCGTTAATCGCGACTTTTACCATTTTGCCTCCTAATTCTACTTATGCCTATTATACCACAAGTTCTAAATTTGTGATATCATTTTGGTTCCAAAAGAACCAAAATCCATAATCAAAAAAGAAGATCAGGACATGCGCCTGTCTTCTTTTTCGAACTTGCTTTCTTTGTTGGACTTTCTTTCTTGAAAGAAAGTCCAAAGCGCTAGCGCGCAAAATGTGCGAATGCGCGGTTAGCTTCAGCCATACGATGACAGTCTTCCTTCTTCTTGAAGGCAGCACCAGTTTCGTTGTAGGCATCCACGATTTCGGCTTCCAAACGCTTAGCGTATGGCATGCCACCACGTGCACGTGCTGATTGTACTAGCCATGAAAAGGCAAAGTGCAATTGTCGGTGACCCGAAATTGGAAATGGAATCTGATAGTTTGCACCACCAACACGGCGTGACTTCACTTCGAAGTCGGGGCTAATATTGGCAATTGCTTTTTCGAGCACTTCTACTGGGTTCTCGGACTTCAGTTTCTTAGCGGCGCCTTCAATCGCAGCATACACTGCGCGCTCAGCGGTTTGCTTTTTACCGTCCAAAATTGACTTATTGATTAGTCTCTGGACCAAAATCGATTGATATTTGCGATCTGGCGAAACTTTTCTTTGTAGGGATTTAGTAGTTTTCCTAGGCATAATTACTTACCCTCCTTCTTGGCACCGTACTTAGAACGGCCCTGCTTACGACCTTGTACACCTTGCAAATCAAGCGTACCGCGTACCACGTGATAACGCACACCAGGCAAATCTGGTACACGACCACCACGCACTAATACGACGGCGTGTTCCTGTAGGTTATGACCTTCGCCACCAATGTAGGCCCAAACTTCCTGACCATTAGTGAGGCGCACACGCGCAACTTTACGCATAGCGGAGTTTGGTTTCTTTGGTGTCTTGGTTGTGACCTTGATACATACCCCACGCTTCAAAGGCGAGGCCTTCTCGTAGCGCTTAGTCTTTAGGGTGTTGATGATTGACCCTAAAGCTGGGGATTTTGACTTTTTCGCGCCTTTTTTACGAGGCTTACGAATCAACTGATTAATAGTTGGCATTCAAAATTTCCTTTTTAGATTAACATATAATATATAGTGACTTTACCTACACTATATATAGCGTTTGAACGCCTAAAAACAGCCTCAAAACACCATATCTAGTGGTCACTGCGTGCCGATTTGCGTACAGCAATTACAAACCAGCTGAAACTCTTCCTAGCATTATATCACACTTATACCAAAAAGTCCACCCAAATTGGGGGCGGACTTTTCGGATTTTGCCCAGAGATTATTTATTGGCATCCGCCAAGAAATTAATCGTCGCCTCGATAATCAAGCGATTCTTGATGTCGTTCTTGACATTAGGATTTTTGAGATTCTTAAGCGCTTCTGGTGATTTCTTGTAAACATCGCGTAGCTCGGCGATTTTTGCATTAACCAAATCATCCGAAACGGTAATCTTTTGCTCTACCGCCAAAGTCTGAAGGGCCAGTGAAGCTTTCACTCGCTCAGTAGCAATCTTGCGAGCTTCCTTCTCCCAATTTTCCATGGTTTCATTGTTGGCTTTCAGGAAATCTTCTAGACTCATGCCGCGACTTTCGGCATTTCGGGTCATATCTTCGCGAATCGCTCGCACCTGGTCGTCAATCAAGATCTCAGGCGTGGGGATTTTGGACTTTGCCACGAAAGCCTTGATTAAATCATCTTTGAATTTCTCTTCTACGCGGTGGTTGTGCTGAGCCTTTAAGTTCTTTTCGATATCAGCTTTCAATTCTTCAACCGTCTTAAATGGACCACACTTCTTAGCTAGCTCATCGTCGATTTTCGGCTTGGTAATTTCATTGACTTGCTTGACCAAGATTTCAAACACGGTCTTGGCACCCGCTAAATCAGACACACCGTAATCTTTGGGAAAAGTCAGCTTAAGGTCGAACTTGTCGCCAGGCTCATGCCCCACAATGCTATCTTCGAACCCAGGAATGAAAGTCTTTGAACCTAGCGTCAACTTGTAATCTTTAGCCGAGCCGCCCCTAAAGGCTTCGCCATCTTTCTTCCCTACGAAATCAATAATTACTTCATCGCCAAGAGCGGCGGCTTTTTTAATGGCCTTTTTCTCAGCAAATGAGTTTGCGATATTATCCAGTACTTCATCGATGTCTTTCTTGGCAATCTTTACTTCTTCTTTTTTTACGCCAAGTTTCTTAAAGTCGCCAATTTTGACTTCAGGAATAATATCCGCGGTCGCGGTATATTCAGCCATTTCGCCAGGCACATACTTCGTTACATTTACGGCTGGTAGCACCAATGGTGATTTCTCTTCCTTTTGGAAGGCCTCAATCACGGTTGAACGCACCGCAAAATCAATCGTTTCAGCATTTAAATCGTTTTCGGGGATAAACTTGCGCGCCACTTCTGCTGGCACTTTGCCCTTACGGAAACCTTCGACTTTGATTTCCTGAGCCAATTTCTTGAGAGCCTTTTCTTCGGCTTTTTTCAAATCCTCTTTTTCGAGCGTCACGGTAATTTCTACGCGCGAGTCAGAAATCTTCTTAAATTTTGTCTTCATAATAACTCCTGTTTATAAGATTATAACATAATTTTCGGCGAATTGGTATCGCGAAGGTGGGTCAAGGTGAACTTGGATGTGGCTCCCAGTTTGACATCCGGTGCCAAAATATTATTTTGATCAAAGATTTTTTTCACTTCCTCAAATAAGTTCTTCTCCGGTTCGGGCATTTCGGTGTTGACCACTACGGCCTTGACGCGCCCTTCCGGCGTACCACCAGCCAGTTTCCCGCCTTGTCGGTCTATTACGTAGGCTCCGGCACGTAGTAGCGTTGCCATCTTTTTGTTGTAACCATCTTCTTCAAGATTAAACTTCGGTCGCAAACTATACATCGAAGTGGCATATGAACCAAACAGCGCCAAATCTAGCTCCAACTTCTCACTCAAAATCTTCAGATCTTTCAGGAAATTCTCGAGATTGTCCTCTGGCAGGTAGAAGTCTGTTAGCACTGGCACTCGCTCGCCACCACGCATGTTGCCAAGATAGCTCGCTAGGGCGTTTTCAAACTCATTCAATACCAACTGGTTCTCCGGGGCTTCGGTGATAATCTTAGTGTTGCGCGGGAATTTATCTTTCAGTGCCGTCAGTTTTTTCATATAATAATTCTTACGTTCATCGAAACTAAGGAACACCACGAACCCGTCTTCAAGTTTCCGAATCACGCCATCCAAATTCTTACCCGATTCGCGTGCTTCTTGGACAATCCTGAGGTCATACAGATTCATCTCGCGTGGTTTGAGCGGCTTCACGACATTTAAGAAAGCTTTGGCTTGTTCTAGGGTTTTGAAGGTCGCTACCACCCGGGCAGGTTTTCGCGAAATCGGCACCGCCCTTAATATTATCTCTGAAATGATACCTAGAGTCCCCTGAGCGCCAAAGAAAAGAGGCTTCAAATCCATAGATTCGCGCTTCAAGACATCAGAAATCCGATGATATCCCGTTGCGTTATATTCGTCTTTTTCAATTTTGTTAACTAGGTTCTCTTGTCTCTTGACTAGCTTTGCAATCTTACGATAGATCTCGCCTTCTAGTGACTTTTCTGCGGTTTTCTTAGCGGCAGCATATTTACGATAACGCATCGTCTGCAGTATTTCACCATTTGCTAATACCGCTTCAATTCGCTCAACGTATTTATAAATACCGCCATATTTACCCGCGTAAATATCTACCGGCGCATTAGAAATCAAGCCGCCAATCGTTTCGTTATTATGTCCACCCATTGGGATAGTAAGACCAGACACCGAAAGTGCGGTGTTTAATTCTTTCAAAGTTATCCCCGCTTGCACCCTTACCAATCTCTCGCGCGGGTCTATTTCTAGCATCTTGTTTAGCTTCTCGGTTGAGATGATGAGACCAGCGCCAAGGTCAGCCCCACCTTCA
>JAUMXR010000036.1 GCA_030528995.1 Candidatus Saccharimonadota bacterium
CTCGTCGCTGCGTCCTCGTAGCGACTGCGGATGCCCCTCAGAAGAGGTCTTAAGAAGTTTGCTATCATTAAACGTTAGAGTCCAGCAACGGTTAAGGAAGCGATATACACCACCCACACTGCGGGGGTCCCAAGCGGCGTCCATGTCATAGGGACCAATGAACATTTCGTAAGTGCGGAGCGTGTCAGCACCGTAGCCGTCGTTAATGACATCGAGCGGGTCGATAACATTGCCTTTGGATTTACTCATCTTTTTACCATCAGGGGCGTTGATGTAGCCGTTATACAATAGGTGTTTGATGGGCTCGCGGAAAGGTAAGTAACCTTCGTCGGCAAAGAATTTACACCAGAAGCGAATATATAACAAGTGAGCGACAGCGTGGTCGCCGCCACAATAATAATCGAGAGGTTCCCAGTATTTGATGGCTTCGGGGTCCCAGGCGTGATCTTTATCATGTGGTGAGGCATAGCGCCAGAGGTACCAGCTTGAGCAAGCGTAGCCGTCTAAGGTATCGGTCTCGCGAGCCATTTCGACAAGTTCGGTTTTGCCGGTTTTTTCATCTTTGACTGGAATCTTGACCTTGAGCCAGTCTTTGGCTTTGGCGAGAGCGGAGCGACCTGATTTATCGGGTTTGTAATCTTTAATTTCGGGTAGAGTAACAGGCAGTTGATCCTCTGGGATTGGGTGAGGGTTGCCTTCTTTGTCGTAGGCAATAGGAATAGGACAGCCCCAGTAGCGTTGACGGGAAATCAGCCAGTCGCGCATGCGATAGGTTACCTTTGGTGTACCGTAAAGGTCACGGTCGACAAGCTCTGCTTCCACAATTGGGAGATTGAATTTCTCAGCGAATTCACGGTCGCGTTCATCGTAGGCTGGTACCGCCATGATGGCACCAGTGCCGTAGCCGGCGAGGACATAATCGGCGACATAAATTGGGATTTTTTCTTTGGTGGCTGGATTCAAAGCATAAGAGCCTGTGAAAACACCGGTCTTTTCTTTGTTTTCTTGACGTTCAATTTCGGACTTCTTGAGGGCGGTTTGTTTGTATTTCATGACTTCGTCACGAGTATCGTCGGTTAGCAAATACTCTAGTTTTGGATACTCCGGTGCTATAACTAGAAAAGTGGCACCGAGAATAGTATCGGGACGAGTGGTGAATACGGTGATCTTTTGATTGTCTTCGGTTTTGAAGTCAATTTCAGCGCCAACAGAGCGACCGATCCAATTTTTCTGCATGGTTTTGATGCGGTCTGGCCAGTCGAGGTTGTCAATATCTTCGAGTAATTCGTCGGCATATTCGGTGATTTTGAAGAACCACTGTTTCATCTTTTTCTTTTCGACTTCGTGACCGCAGCGCCAGCAATGACCGTTTTCGACTTGTTCATTTGCTAGAACGGTTTGGTCTTCGGGGCACCACCATTGGTAAGATTCTTTTTGGTAGGCAAGACCTTTTTTGAAGAGTTGGAGGAAGCACCACTGGGTCCATTTGTAGTATTCTGGGTCTGAAGTGTTGATTTCACGAGACCAGTCGATGGCGTAGCCGAGCCTTTTGGCTTGTTTACGGAAATTGGCGACGTTTTGCTTGGTGACTTCTTGCGGGGCGGTGTTGGTCTTGATGGCGTAGTTTTCGGCGGGGAGACCAAAAGTGTCGTAGCCGAAAGGTCGAAGGACATTGAGCCCTTGCTGGGTATAGAAACGAGTGAGCACGTCAATAATAGTGAAGTTGCGGACATGACCGACGTGAAGCCCGGCGCCGGAAGGGTATGGGAACATTTCGGCGAGCATCATTTTGGGCTTGCCTTCTTTTTCGGTGGCCTTGAAAGCTCCAGTGTCTTGCCAAATTTTTTGCCATTTTTGTTCTATTTTGAGTGGTTCGTATCTATCCATAATGGCACTATTATATAATAATACTGGGAAAAAAGAAAGACCCACGCGAGTGAGTCTTCTCAGAATCTTAACCAATTTTGTATTCTTTTGCTATTGAGCCTTCCGGTACATAAAAGATATAATAATACCATTCGTTTATCGGCTTGGTTTCACGCACCTCTTCAGTGTCTTTGCGCAGATATGTCTCAATATCATATTCGCGATAACGGATGAGCTTTGGTGTTTCATTTTCACCAATATATTTGAACCCGGTTTCATACATTGGCACATTGTCGGGCCACGTAGTGCCATAGGATTCATAATAATAGCGGTAAACATCCTTGCCTTCTATTACTAAGCTGCCCTTGCCGCTACTGAGAAATTGTTCAAATTCGCCACTCCCTTTTAATTCCTGAGCGGGATAGAGGGCGCATAAATCGCGTTCCAATACTATTTCGACATAGTGCTCGCTGTTGACTAGCTCAGTTTGCCCTGTGATTCTCCAAGCATAATAGGCTGGAGCGAATATTGCGAAAATGACGGCAAGGATACTAACGACTACCGTTGGCCAGATTACCCTTTTTGTGCGATATGGCCAGAGGTTTTTACTCTCTAAGACATTAAATAAAACAGCGAATCCTACGGCGAATGCTACAATAACTCCAACGAAAATAAGTGCAGCTACACCATAGCTAACGAATATATCCATAAAGAATCCCCCCTTCAAACTAATAGATTCTGGTTATTAAAAGAACATCCCCAATTAAGAGACGGATTATATTATAGCATATTTTTATAATTAAGCAAATTGAACGGTTGGACTAGAATGAAATTATGAGATTTCCTTGGCGTAGAATTTTGGGCGTTTCCTTGGTAAAATCTAAAATTGTGGAAGGAAGATGACCAGTAGTGGTCCTGGGTGTCCCGCCGCGTAAATTGGCCGATGTAAGAATAATTGGTCCGATTTCAGCTAGAATGGTCGGGAATAGTGGGTGTTTGGGGATGCGAAGGCCGATAGTGTCATAGTGATCGTAGTAAAAATTATGAAAATCAGGATTTTTGGGCAAGATGATCGTAAGTTCACCTGGGAAATACTTAGCAATTAATGGCTTAACAATATCAGGGATGGTTGCATATTTAGCGATAGCATCGGTGTTTTCGGGAACGAGAGTGAAGATTTTATCGGAGTCAAAATCTCGCTCTTTGAGGTTCATAAGGCGAACGATTGCCTCTTCGGACATTAATGATACGGCATATCCTTCGACGGTTTCGGTTGGAACGGTAACGATTTGATGCGCACGTAAAGCAGCGATTATCCGGCTAGGTTCCTGATTCGGATTAGGAATGATACCAATTTGATTTTTCATGAAAAATATTATATCATATTTTCATGAAAATGATACTGGTGCTTGATAATATTCGTTCTTGCTATAACGTAGGCGCGATTCTTAGGACTGCGGAAGGTTTTGGTGTGGAGAAAGTGGTTTTGTCAGGTTATACGCCAAGAGTACACGACAAGGCACTTTTGCCTCATCTTAGAGCGAAGCTTGATAAAGAAATTCATAAGACGGCACTTGGGGCTGAAGATTTACTGAGCATTTATGCGTGTGATGATATAAAAACTGAGCTTTTGGGTTTACAAAAACAGGGATGGCAGATTGTGGGATTGGAAAATAATATTGTTTCAGATAAATTGGTGAGGCTGGATGATCAAAGGCTAACAGATAGGCTTTCGGATAAGGTAGTGTTGGTACTAGGCGAGGAGGTGCATGGTATTGATAATTCGCTACATGATATAATTAATCTGTTTGTAGAAATTCCGATGAAGGGGAAGAAAGAATCCTTCAACGTCTCGGTCGCGGCTGGTATTGCGATTTATGGATTATTGAGTAAATGATTCCAATTTGTTTTCTATGATATAATATTGGTTATGAGTAAAATAATAGTTTATACAACACCGACTTGCGCTTACTGTCACGCTTTGATGGATTGGCTGGAAGATTTGGGCGTTGAGTATGTCGAGAGGGATGCGACTAAAGAACCTGACATGAGCACGGTGCCGGTAACGGATATAGATGGTGAACGAATCGTGGGATTTGATAGGCCAGCAATTAAGAAAGCTCTAAAGAAATTGAACCAGAAGTAGGTTTGCCATCGTTTTGATATTTGTCAAGTATTGTATGAATCAGAGAATAGTGGTATAATAGCTAAAATTATCTATTAAACTAAGGAGTACAATGCCTGAACCTAAGAAACAAAGCAGCCCTCGTAAGACCGGGCTTCGCAGGAGTCATCTTCGGCTCAAGCTAGCTAGGAGAGTTAACAAGACTTCTCCCGTCAAGGCTTTTGAGACTAAGAAGAAGACCCCAAATCTAAAAGTTAAAACCACTAAAACAAGGAAAGAAAATTAAAAATATGGCAAGTAATCGACATTTAGGTAGAGTTATTGTTTTGCAGAGTTTGTATGAATACGAACTCCGGACCCTCGCCTCGGACCCGGAAGTCGATTTGGATATAATTGTTGCCAAAAATATCGAACCTTATGAAAAAGCGTTGGGGGACACAGAGTTTGTTTATAATCTGGCGCATAAGGTGTCAGAGAATTTTGAAACTCTAGATAAGGCTTTAGCGCCGATGGCGCCAGAATGGCCAATTAGTTCGATTGCGGCGATTGATAGGAATATCCTAAGGATGGGGCTATATGAACTTTCGGAGTGTCGTGATTCGATTCCACCGAAAGTAGCAATTAATGAAGCTGTTGAGCTTGCAAAAGCGTTTGGTAGCGATAACTCGTCCAAATTTGTGAACGGAGTGCTCGGTACTGCTTATAAAAAGCTCGGAATAACTGAAGAGAAACATGAATCAAAGAATGATTCCGTCGATGGAACCGACGGCAAGGAGAAGGCTTAAAGTTCCCGAGGCTTTGCCCGATGAACGCATCAAAGAGTCTGCCCTTGATAAGATAAAATCGGCTGTTTTTAGAAAAAAGACAGCTATACAGTCGATTGTGCGAGAACCAACTTCTGGCGGGATTGTTTTTCGATTTACTAGAGATAAGAAAGATATTGAAATCTTGCTGATTCAGGATTCAAAGGAACGTTGGACTATTCCGAAAGGCCATATTGAGCCGGGTGAGACGGCCAAAATGACGGCTAGACGAGAGATTGAAGAGGAAACTGGTTTATCTAATGTTTCGGTGTTAACGTGGCTTGGCAAAATTCATTTTAAATATCGGAGAGCGGATAAGTTGGTGCTAATGACTACGCAGATTTATTTGGTGCAGGCTCTCGATAGCCACGAAAGACCGACGCCGGAGAAATGGATGAAGGGGATTAGGTGGTTTTCGTTTACTGAGGCGTTGGATGTTATAGAATACGAAGATATTGGTAGATTGATGTTGGTTGCTAAGAAGAAAATCAGAGCAGGCGAATACTAAACTAAGCGCTGGAGCGTGCTGTATGCGTGAAGCCCAGTGTGAAATAAATTGATAACAAGGAGGATATATATGGATAAAAGTGCTTATCAGGAATTTGCTAAGGATAAACTAGGTTTTGAGTTTAACGACATTGATTTGCTAGTGGTTGCGCTTACACACCGGAGTTATGTAAATGAACATAAATCGGCGCATGAGCACAATGAGCGGTTGGAATTTTTGGGCGATGCTGTGTTAGAGTTGGTTTCGTCGGATTTTTTGTTTCGTAATTATGATTACCCTGAGGGAGTAATGACGGCGCTAAGGGCGGCTTTGGTGCGAACGGAGTCAATCGGCGATGCTGGCAAAGAACTAGGCTACGCACCATTGGTGCGTTTGTCGCGGGGTGAGAAGTTGGGTTCCGAGCGGGCGCATGACGTGATACTTGCGGATTGTTTTGAAGCGGTAATCGGGGCGATTTATCTGGATCGGGGATATGAGGCGGCGCGTGAGTTTATCGAGAAACATATTTTGGTGAAGATCGAGACGATACTCGAGGAAGAGTCTTGGCGGGATCCAAAATCGTATGTCCAGGAATTGGCGCAGAAAATAGATGGACAGACGCCTGTGTATCGGACTTTGAAAGAGGAGGGGCCTGATCATGACAAGAAGTTTACGGTAGGAATCTATGTGGGCGATACTTTGAAAGGAACAGGGGTAGGTCATTCCAAACAAGAAGCGCAAACAGAGGCGGCACGTGAAGGGGTGAAGAAATACCGCCAGCAGAAGCAGAACCGCAAATAATTCCGTGTTATAACAGGGGACGATACTTGACTATTTAGCGTAAGTGTGATATAATATAAGTATATTTTGTTGGCTGTCATCAAAAAAAGAAGGAGGGTGAAAAATGGCAGAGAACGTTAGAAGCATAAAAGCAATTTTGGAAGAGTTGTTAAAGGGTAAAGATTCCGCTTTAGCTAAGCTGGCTAGGGTCAGGGAGACCCAATACGAAATTGGCCTCTGGAATGGACACGGCGCTCTTTTGAGCGATATTGCAGTAACTGCCAAGAAGTATTTCTCGAAGAGATTTCTTGACGGGAAATTATTAAAAGAAGTCAAGAAGGACGAACTCGAAGAAGGCTTGAAGAAGTTGGCTTATGCAGTTGAAAGTTGTAAGAAAAGGTGTACCAGGCTAGTTGAAGAACTCAATCAGGCGATGTCTGAACAAGGTTTAGAACCTTTGAAAGATATCCAGGGGTTCTTGGATTGGATGACCTTTTTCTATGAAGAGAAAAAGGATTATACCGGCCAGCCTGTATATGATTTGGAAGGACATTTTCCTATAAGGATATTCAGTTCCGACAAAAACAGAAGAGAATTCTGGGTGGAGACCCAAGCAATCATGAGAAGCGGGCGGATAATGTCTGTGAAGGATATAGCACAAATCGTATTTTTTAAGAGAAAACACTCTGTCAAGATTTAATGTTTTACTCCAGCAATGTAAATTGCTGGAGTTTTTCTTTCTCTGTAAAAATGTTGTTGATATTGCTTTTTCTAAGTATTTATGCTATAATATTTAGAGATACATATAGAAAAAAGGAGGGTGAAAAATGTATAGCTTTTTATCAATCGATGGCAGTTTAATTTTAACATATCATGAAGGCGATGAAGAACCAGAAGAACTTACTCCGCTAGAGTTTATTCAGCGTTATGGTGAAGAAAACTTACCAGCTAGAGAGCTTTGCCCTGGAGACGTGATTGCTCCAGATGCAGTCGTTCCTTTGGATGATTTGGGTGATGCAATTCACTATTACGAGTCACTAGAGAGGCTTTGCCGTGCTTGTGGCGAGTATTCGCGACTCTATAAATTGCATCTGAATGCCATTTTTGGTACGCCTCAGGAAGTACTGACGGACAAGAGAAAACTTGAGGCGAGGCGACACAAGATTGCTAAACTCGAAGAGAGTTTAAAGAAACAAGAACTGACGAAGAAGGCCTGCGTAAGGAATTACGGCTTTTGGCATCAGCGAGTTGGCTTCTTCCAATTTTCTGAGGCTAACAGAGAAAGGGTCCTTTCGAGTCTCTCGGATAATGATTTTCGCGAGAGAATCTATAGAAGGATACGCAAATACAAAGGTCAGTCCAAGCTTATGCCTTGGGGTGATTTGTATTATGAAGTAGCTTTATCATTTCTGAAACAAGGAAGGCTGCCATTGGTTTAATATTAGCCCCCGCTCGGGGGCTTTTATTTTTATTTAAGATATGTTATAATGTCTAAAGTTAATAATTTAAGGAGAAATATGCTAGCGATTCGCATGCAACGTAATGGCCGGTCACATTATCCAACGTACCGGATAGTCGTCCAAGAATCACAGCGTCATCCGCTTTCGGGACGTATTGTGGCTTTGGTCGGCAATTATAATCCTGCTACCAAGGCTTTGACTTTGGATAAAGAAGCGGTGAAGAAATATCTTGATAATGGCGCTCAGCCTTCTTCTCGGGTGGCTTTCATCCTGAAGAAGAATGGTGTGAAGTTGCCAAAATGGTACAAAGAACCTGCCGTACAGAACGCTAAGGCTAAGCACGCAGACAAATTGCGCAAGAACCAGCCAAAGGAAGAAGCTCCGGCGGCCGAAGATGCTTCAGCCGAAGAAGCGCCTGTGGAAACTCAAGCAGAATAATAAAATAGCCCTTCAACGGGGCTATTTTTGTGTTATAATTTTGATATAACAATAACCTAAAATGGAGAAAAATATGGCTACTATTGACCAACAATTCGTAGAATATATCGTAAA
>JAUMXR010000037.1 GCA_030528995.1 Candidatus Saccharimonadota bacterium
TTATGTTTCTGGTACACAACCGGCTGGTTCTTATGTTGGTAGAGTTAAATATACTTTAGTGCATCCGCATAACGAAATGCCATGTGATCCTAATAAGAGTTGCTATAGGAAAAATAGTGATGACGCGGTTGGGGGAATGGGAAAGCAAGCAGTAAATGAAGAAACCGCTACGCTTTGGGCTTCTAATTTTAGTCGTACTGGTTATGGTTTTGCCGGCTGGAACACAAGGTCGGATGGTACGGGCACTAGCTATGGTCCGAATGAAACCATAACTCTTCCAGCGGATATGTCTGAAGGTATGAGGCTCTATGCGATGTGGGTGCAGTCTGCTGGTAACTTACAGGATTGGGAAGGCTGTTATAATATGAGTGTTGGTCAGGTGACGGCTCTTACCGATACGCGGGATAATGATACTTACGCGGTTGCAAAATTGGCGGATGGGAACTGTTGGTTAATCGAGAATCTGAGGTTGGGTAATGTAGATGGAAGCAATAATGCAGTGGTGCTAAGTTCATCTAATACTCACAATCCGTCACTTCCGCTTACGAATAGTTTGGACCAGTCCACTGGTGACATTTTGACTAGTTCAAATTCGCTTTCGGCTTCGCAAGATCCTGCTGTTAATAACTGGTGTACCAACAATAATAGTATTTGCGATAATCAATCCAAGATATTTAGAGGAAACGTTACAAATCCAGTAGAAAAAATGGTAGTTACTAATACGAATATTCGTTCTTATGGTACCTACTATAACTGGTACTCGGCGACCGCTGGAAATGGTGTTTATGGTCTAGAAGGTGTGGTTAGTGGTGATATTTGCCCAAGTAATTGGTTCTTGCCGTATGGTGGCGTTAGTATGGGAAAAAAGGGAGGGAACACGAGTGGCGGGTATTATTATTTAAGCGTAGCGTTAGGCGCAACCGAAGATTCAGCGGCGAGCTCGGCAATCGTGCGTTCCTTCCCAGCTAATTTTGTTTATGGTGGGCAAATAACTGGACTTTCTGTTGTATCAAGGGGTGGAGGTGGCGCTTATTGGACTTCTACTGGCGGAGTTAATGGAGCGTCTAGTTTCAATTTCGCCGCTGCTAGCTTTAATCCTGGCAATGGCTACAATAATAAGAATTATGGGAGGCAAGTAAGATGTGTGACCAAGTCTATTCAGAGTCATGAGGTGACAGTTAATTTTGACGATGGAGTGGATGAGATAGTTTTAACCAATAATGAGCATGGCACTAAAACTGTTAGTACGAGTGGTACGACTATAACATTGAAAAACGGTGTTGAATATACTATTTCGGCGACTTACAAAACAGAAAAAGGTTTTGATGGTTGGACTACTACAGCAAATGGTACGCTTGGCTCTACTTCTAGTGCAGAAACGACTTATACGGTAAGCGGAACTGCGACTTTGACGCTTAGCTCTAAGCGGGCTTGTATGGGCGGATATATTTGCTACGATAAGAACTATGAGGGCGAAAGTGCGGCTGGCGGCGGAATGAAAAACCAGGAAGTCGACGGAGATGATGATACTTTGTGGAATAGTAATTTTTATCGTGATGGATATGGTTTTGCAGGTTGGAATACGAAACCAGATGGTAGTGGTACGATGTATGGACCAACTGAAACGATTCATTACGGCAATAGTGCTTCGGCTATTGCTGAATCGGGGTTGATGCTTTACGCAGTGTGGGTACAAAGTACTGGATACTTACAAGATTTCTATTGCCCGAACAATACTACAATGCCGATTGGCACAGTTACGGCTTTGACTGACATGAGGGACAATCAAGTTTACACCGTGGCAAAGTTGGCGGATGGTAAGTGTTGGATGACGGAGAATTTGAGACTTAATAGCGAGTATACGGTTGGCAATAATATAAATGATGCAAGCATTACCAATGAAGAACTGGCGCAGGGCTATGGTAAGACTGATAATTTTGGAAACTTTATTGGTTTGGCTGATTCTGAAGGAGGGACTTTCAAAAATAGGACAACGGCGAACTCCCTCTATTCTACTGATGGCTCAACGACTGTAAGTATTGGTAGTACAAATAGTGCGTCAAATCGTATGCCACGTTACAATAATTACAATTTAAGTAATCCTGGGTTTAATATGGACGGTTTCTTAAAAACCACTGTGGCCTATCGGAATGGTAATTTCTATACTGGCTCTGCAGCAACCGCTTCTACTGATTATTATGATACTATTGATCAAAATATTGCGACTTCGATTTGTCCGACTGGATGGCGCTTACCTACGAGTGGTAGGATAACTCATGCACAGGACGGAGAATTCTATGTGTTAGCTAAACTACTAATGAACGGCACGGAACCGAATCGTGTTGCTGACGGAGCTGATTACGCAGGGTATGAAGGAACCGTTGGCGATGTGGATATGGGTGTGTTGGCATCGGAGAGATTAAGGACTTATCCAACTAATTTTACTCTCGCTGGAGACATAGCCGGTGATGAGATGAATCCTTCGAATCAAGGTGAATACGGTGCTTATTGGTCGTCGACGGTGGGCTTGAATGATCTAATGCAGATTTTCACGCTCGAGGTATATCAAAACTCGGTTTATCCGTCAAAGATGATACAGACGTATCTAGGCCAATCGGTAAGGTGCGTGGCTGAGTATACTGGTCTTGAGGGCTATAATTACATGCAAGATTTTGCTGACCTTACGCTTAGCGAGATGGATATGCTGAAAGCTTCCATGGAAGAAAATAGGCAATATACGATAAAAGATAGTCGTGACAATAAGTATTACCATATCTCTAAATTGGCAGATGGAAATATTTGGATGACGCAGAATTTGGATTTGGAGATTGATGAGAATACCACTTATACTTCTGCCGATACCGATATTCCATCCGATTGGACACCAGTAAGGTCTACGTATGAGCCGACCGCAAATCAAATCCATTCATGGTGCAATGGCGGAACGTCCGTGCATGCGGCTTGTACAAATGATACTCCTGAATCATATGATCCTGGTGATTTGGTATGGAATAAATTTGAGAGTGATTGGAGTGATTGGAAACTATATTCTGGTCAATGTAACAGTAGTGATTTGTCTGCGCCTTATTGTGATGAATCGTTAGATCCTACCGCTACTTATATTAGGAAATACGGCATACGTCAGCTTCATTTGGGCAATTATTATAACTTTGCCGCGGCGGTAGCGTCAAATGATGCGAGTGTGTTTGCAGGGGCAGACGAAGTCGTGAATCAATCAATTTGTCCGGCAGGGTGGACGCTCCCTCAAAAGGATGCTTCAACGAATGATTTTACTAACCTTTGGAGTAATTACGGGTTTACTACCAGGGCGGAAAACAACGGTGATAAGCTTTGGGATCAGCCGATTAATTATAATTTGAGTGGTTCTTTTGATAGCGTGTTGATGGACCTTGGCGATAATGGAGTTTATTGGTCGTCAGTGACGCAGGATGCGGGTCGTGCAAGATATATGGAGGTGTTTGGCCCAGCAGTTGATTATAGTATTGCTCCAAATGTAGAATATGCAAGTAGGAGTAACGGCTATTCAGTGAGGTGTGTGGCTAGAACTCCGGTTAAGACCATAGAAGATTTGGGGTACATGCAAGATTTTGCGACGCTCAGCTCTGATGATAAGGCGGAAGTACTTGATTCAATGACGGAAGGCGAACAATATCAATTGATAGATTCGCGTGATGATAAAGTTTATTATATTTCCAAATTAGCAGACGGCAATGTCTGGATGACGCAGAATTTGGATTTTGATATCGTGAATGGTGGGGCGGATATTAATAGCACCAATACTGACGTACCAGCCAATTGGACGGGCGCAGGTCATTTAAATAACACTTATGCAACAGAACACGATTCTTGGGAACGTTTGGGCCGTTATTCGGAATCGTACGATGCCGGTGATTTGTGTTGGGATGGCAGTATAGGCTTCAATGATGATGCTGAATGGTATCAATATACGATTCCATGTACGGATAGGCATTACCATGTAGGTAATTATTATAACTGGACCGCTGCGGTAGCATTAGAGGATTCTAGCATGTATTTTGCCCCAGAAGAGTCAACAGGAAATGATAATGTTGATGTTGACCAATCAATTTGTCCAGCTGGTTGGATGTTGCCTAAAGATGGGATATCTAGCGGCTCGGGCTCGTATGAATATCTAGTTAATCAGCAGCATTTGACAGATGGCGCTTCTGGTAATATTCATCAGGCGCCAACTTACTTTATATATGGTGGACGGCACTATGGTGGTATTCCAGATTACTTTGGCGGTGAAGGCCTTTATATAACATCTGTGTTTTTGCCTGATTACTATAATTCTACGGGTAATATGACGTTTGGTGAAAACGGTGAAGAACCGATACAGTTCAATGTGGTACATGGCAACGATGATGGATATACAATTCGTTGTCTGGTGCGGAAGTAGCGTTTAGCGTTTATCTTTTTGGGGTTTTGTGATAAGATATAAGTGTAGATATAGCTGGGATTGGCGCAGCTTGGTAGCGCGCACGCATGGGGTGCGTGAGGTCAGGAGTTCAAATCTCCTATCCCAGACCATGTTTATGATTTTCAGGGTGTGGCGCAGTTGGTAGCGCGCAGCGTTCGGGACGCTGAGGTCGTCGGTTCAAGTCCGATCACCCTGACCATTGTTTGAGTGAAAAAGGTTATTTTATTATATAATATATAGTATGAATATACTGTATTGTGGCGATGCTGGAATATCACGAGGGGTGTTGGTGTCGATTTTGTCGATTTTGAAACATAATAAAGGGGAACTTCATTTTTATATTTTGACGATAAATTATGAGAATACGAAAGCGTTTGGTGCGAAAACGGCGAAGTTTTTGGATGAATTGGTAAAAAAGACCAACAAGAAGAGTTTTGTAAAATTGATTGATGCAACAAAAGTCTTTACGGCGAATTTGCCAAAAAAGAATATGGGGTCATATTTTACGCCGGCGTCGATGCTTAGACTATATATTGACAAGGTGCCGGAGATTGCGAAACTAGATAGGGTGCTGTATTTAGATTATGACGTAGTGTGTAGAGGAAATTTGAGTGAGTTTTATAATATAGATTTGACGGGCGTAGAAGCGGCGGGGGTTTTGGATATTTATGGGCGGCGATGGTATCATTACCATGGTTTGTTTAAACAGGATTATATGAATTCTGGAGTGATGTTATTTAATATGCCGGAATGTTTGAAGTCGGGGATGTTTGAAAAAACGGTGAAATTATGCGCTGGGCGATGGATGATGTTGGCAGACCAAGCGGCGCTTAACAAATCAATTGAAAAACGAAAGTTGGTGGATAGGAAATATAACGAGCAGGAAGAGCGTCCGCGTAAGGATACGGTGTTGCATCATTTTTCGAACAATTTTAAGTTTTGGCCGTATTTTCATGTGCAGAAAGTGAAACCGTTCGAAATTGAGAAAATCCATAAAGTTCTGAAGATTACAGAATATGATGATATACTTAATGAGTATAATGAGCTAAAGGGCAATCTATAATGGCAAAGGCAGAATTATTTCAGAAAGATATTCCAAAGTCTGAACGGGTATTTTATTATGAGTCGGAGACGGATGACCCGATTAAGACGAGTGAGCAAGAAAAGAAAGTTGAAGTAGGATTACCGGATGGGTATGAATTCATTCCAAGACATTGGTGGGTAAGAGTTTACTCGGCGATTTTGTTTCGGATTTTTTGGATTTTTGGGCAGTGGTATGAGAAATGGTATTGGCAGACAAAGTTTCATGGGCGTGAGAAACTAAAAGAGGCCAAGGGTAAAGGTTACGTGATTTATGCGAATCACACTAATCCGTTTCATGATGTGTTTGGGCCGGCGATTGCAGCGGACAGACGGATTTTTACGATTATTTCGCCAGTGAATTTGAAAATTCCGGGAATTGGGAAGATTTTGCCCTACATTGGTGGTTTACCGCTAGGTAAGACCCGAGACGAGAAGATGGCGTTTAACAATGCCGTGGATAAAAGATTGAAACAGAAGAAGGTATTGGTGATTTATCCGGAGGCACATGTGTGGCCATACGCGACAAATATTCGCAAGTTTCCGGCGGGCGGGAAATCGTTTAAATATGCGGTGCGAAATGAAGTGCCGATTTATACGATGACTACAACTTATCATAAGCGGGTGAAACGGGAAAAAGGGGATTTGCCGAGAATGGAAGTTTATTTGGACGGACCGTTTTACCAGGAAAAGAATGGCACAATGGAAGAAAAGCAAAATGATTTGGCTAAGAAAGCGTATGATTCTATGGTAAAATATAGTAAGAAAAGTACTTACGAATATTTTAAATATAAGAAGAAAACGAAATGAGTATATTTAATACTGGTTTAAATCCAATTAACAGGACACAGGTGGTGCCGGTGTTCCTGACGATAAATAATGATTATGCGCCGTATGCGGCGGTAGCGATTAATTCGTTGATGCGACATTCGGATAAGAATCGGTATTACCGGGTGATAATTTTACATGATGGGTTGAATTTGGTGAACCGATGGCGGCTAAGAAGTTTAGTGACTAAAAATGTTTCTTTGCAGTTTAAGAAAATGACGCGGAGTTTGTATCTCAAGGCGATTGTGGCGTATTGTACGAGGCGACAGAAGGGGGCAGGGGATTTTTTCTCGTCGGCAGTGTATTATTATCGGGCATTTATTCCATTGATGTTTCCGCTCTATAAAAAAGCGGTATATATAGATAGTGATACGATTCTGCGTGGTGATATTGGGGAATTGTTTGATACGGATTTGGGTGATAATGCGATGGCGGCGATGATTGATCCGAAAGTAACGACAATTCCGGAATTTCGGGATTATGTAGATAACGCTTTGGGGGTGCCACATACGGAATATGTGAATTCGGGTGTACAGGTGATGGATTTAAGAAAGATGCGTAAGATGCGGTATCTTTCTACTATGATTGATTTGATTAAAAAATATGATGCGGACTTGGTGGCGCCAGACCAGGATTATCTGAATGTGATTTTGAAGGGGAAGATTACTTTCTTAGACCCGATTTGGAATGCGGAGCCAGTGAAAGATTTGCCACGTAATGTGAAGTTGGTACATTTTAACTTGTTCAATAAACCGTGGCATTATAAAAATGTGCCGTGTGAGAAGATTTTTTGGAGTGCGGCGAAGGGGACAGGATTTTTGGGCGACTTGAAGCGGCAGCAGGCGGCGTTTGACGAGGAGAAACAAAAGGCCGACCATGAGAAGGTGGGGGCGCTGATTGAGAAGGCTGGTAGGTTGGCTAAGGTCAAAAAGCCAGTAGTTAAGTTGTAGACGTCGAGACTCTTCGTTATTTGTGTGAAGTGGCGAAAACATGTTATAATATAATTCATTATTCTACGGAGTAGGAACATTAATAGTTTATTTTGACACTTTTATTTTTCTGAGACAGGAGGGCAGAAAGATGGAAAGAAAGAAAAGG
>JAUMXR010000051.1 GCA_030528995.1 Candidatus Saccharimonadota bacterium
ATGACTACAAAACGTGACTATTATGAAGTTTTAGGCGTAAGTAAAAACGCATCTGATGACGAAATTAAAAAAGCCTACCGTAAATTAGCGGTAAAATATCATCCAGATAAAAACCCTGGTGACAAAGAAGCTGAAGCTAAATTCAAAGAGATCAACGAGGCACACGATATTCTTTCTGATAAACAAAAACGTGCCCGCTACGATCAATTTGGACACGCCGGAGTTGGTGGTGCTGGTGGCAATCCATTTAGTGGTGGTGGCAATCCATTTGAAGGCGGCAACTTCAACTTCAATGGTCAATCATTCAACTTTGATTTTGGTGGTGGCGGGCTAGACGATATCCTCGGCAACCTTTTTGGCTTTGGTGCAGGCAGATCACGCCGGCCACGCCGCGGCGCTGACTACCAAACCACCGTCAATCTAACTTTTGAAGAAGCGATTTTTGGTACTACCAAATCCGTTGAAGTAGATGGCAAAGACTTAAAAGTCAAAATCCCTGCTGGTATCGACGACGGCATGTCTATTAGATTGCATGGCAAAGGTGGTCCGGCTCCCGAAGGCGGCACTGAACGTGGCGATCTCTATGTCCGTATCCGTGTTAAACCACACAAACACTTAACTCGCGAAGGTGCTATTATTTTATCAGAAGAAAAAATCAGCATGGTCGATGCTGCATTGGGCTGCGAAATCGATGTCGAAACCGTCGACGGCAAAATCACCATGAAAGTTCCGGCCGGTACCCAAAGTGGCACTCCATTCAAACTTTCCGGCCACGGCGTACCATTCCGTTCTAACGGCGACCGCGGTCCTCATATCGTCACAGTTATTGTAGAAACTCCAAAAAATCTTTCCAAGAAACAAAAAGAACTCTTAGAAGAATTCAAAAAATCTAAAAAACGCGGTTTCTGGGGCTAATTCCTAAGTATAATATATTATACTTGTTGTGGTCCACCACCTGGTTTTGTTGTAATCAATTCTTCCTCAGTTCTTGAAGCGATGACCTGAATATGTACGTGATTAGAACCAGCAAAGAATAGTCCATGCCCAATCGGGAAATTAGCCAATCTTTTCTTTTCTTCCTCAGTTAATTTAAATACATCCGCAAGCACATCCACTGCAGAAGGATGCTGTTTCAAAAGTAATTGAATAGACGAGTTCCCCACAATCGCTCTTCCCATCTTGGTACTCATGAAATCTTCCACGTCCTGCGTTACCGTCGTAAGACCAAGATAATACTTACGTGCACGCTTTGCCAGTGAGAACAAGAAATTCGCTGAATCTTCATGCTGCATCAACATCCATGCCTCATCCACGATTAAAAGACGTTTTTTCTGAGACTTTCTAATAATATTCCAAATGTGTGACAAAATAATATACATCGCTACTGGCCGAAGCTCATCTTCAAGGTCTCGCACATTAAATACTACCATTTGATTATTAATATCAATATTTGACTGTTGCGAGAAAATCCCAGCAAAAGTCCCTGTGGTATATTTTCTGAGTCTCTGCGCGAGTTGTGGTCCTGTCCCTTCCATATGTAGCAAAGTATCATACAAATTCATAATTGTTGGTGGAGTAGATTGATGCGTCAAAGGATCTGATGTAATTCCTACCCTTGCATAAGTATCAATTAATGCCTGATCCAAATCAGCTTCCTCATTAGCATTTAAAGCCGGCACCAAACTCCCATTTGCAGAAACTTGATTCCCTCCTAACATTAATCTAAACAAACCATGTAAAGTCACCAAATTCGCCTTCAAAGCATCGTCTGCATCTTCCGAATCTAC
>JAUMXR010000038.1 GCA_030528995.1 Candidatus Saccharimonadota bacterium
GTAGCTAATCTACTTAGAAGTTACCCAAATAATTACCTCTACTCCGGCTACGTTAGCGGCGGGTCATTGGATGGTCGAGGGAGCTACGGCTACTATTGGTCGTCTACGGCGTTCAGTAGCAACGGCGCTTACCGCCTGACCCTGGGTAGGTCCAGCGTGTACCCAGGGACAGACCGCAACAATAAGTATTACGGCAGGGCAGTGCGTTGCTTGAGCCAGTAGTCGGCAAAGTCTAAAGGCGCGCCCCCGCTTTAGACAAAAGCAGTAAATAGCCTCCAGATACCGCCATTAAGGCGGTATTTTGGTCCCAACATTAGCCAGTTCCAAACATCAATCAGGTCTTATAATCTACTCCAATCACTTCTTCCAAGGTCCGCGACAGAAACCGAATCTTATCAAAAGGCTATTTCCTATTTTTTGACTGATTTTAGTCGGATTATGAAGACAAAAAAAGAAACCGCTACGGGAAGAACATACTGCTCTGTGTAACGGTTTCAATAAGTATATTATATCAAACAAGTGCTTTTATGTCAACAATTTGCCCTTTTTTGTTGACAAAAAGCATTCGCTTTATTTGCGGCTGTTTTCGGCATCGTTCTATAAGCCAATTTTGCAGAACCGAATCAGGCATACCCTTCAATCGGAATGAGTCAATGATAAGATTACTGGATTGATTGCGGATGGCGTCTTTTAAACGATGTTCAATAGTGTTGGTGTTTCTTGTTTTTGGTGATTTTATCTCATAAATAATTCCATCTAGATAAATATCAGCGGTTCCAATTGTCCCGTCAGGAATAAATTCAACAGCGTGACCCGCAAGAGCAAGTATGTTGGCTACTCGTTCTTCATGTGGCCATGGGTGAGCGTTTGCGGGTTTCGTAACTTTGCCACGTAAATAATCTTGAACTTTCATTTCTCCCATTATACCACACAATTAAGCTGGCACTAGGTTTCTCGATGCAACGGTTATGTTTATTAGGTCCACTGCATCATTAGCATTAGTGTTTGGTGACGTTAAAAAAGCTCCAGTTAGAACGGTTAATCCAACCATTCCAAATGGAATAATGAGGAGTTCATTATACCTATGACCAGTCATAATCTTATTGTAGCACAAGAACTTTATAATAGACCATATATTGCCACATTAAACCATCAAGCGCATCATCACCCCTGTTATTTTATCAAAATGCGCCCTCTTACATGGCAATGCCGTTTCCCGTGTAATTTACACGGCAATGCCGTGTAAGATGAAAACTCTTAAAATTATCAACCAGATATAAATCCTTACCGTGAAACCAATTTCAAAAACTCTTCCTCATCAATTGTCGGAATCCCCAGCTTATCCGCCTTTTCAGTCTTAGATTTCCCCGGCTTTTCACCCACAATCAAAGCCGTTGTATTTTTCGTCACCGACGAAGTCACCGTCGCACCTAGCGCCCGCAATTTATCCTCCGCCTCTTCTCGCCCCATCGCTTCTAAAGTTCCAGTCACAATATATGACTTCCCAACTAATGGCAAATTATCAGTATGCTCATCAACAGGCCAAACCCCAAGCCCTTTCAGGTCGTCCAATAATTGTAAATTATCTTCATCGCTAAACCACGCCAAAATCGACTCCGCCACCACCTTACCAATATCCGGCACACTCAGCAAGTCATCTTCCGAAGCATCCACCAATTTATCCATAGTTTTAAATTTTCGCGCCAAACTCGTCGCCGTCTGTGCCCCCACATGCCGAATTCCGAGCGCCGTAATAAACTTATTAAGCGCCGGTTGTTTCGACTCCGCAATCGCCGTCACTAAGTTTTGCGCCGACAAGTCACCAAATCTCTCCAACTTCGCCACCGTCTTTTTATCCAAACGATACAGGTCCGCAATCGACTTCACTAATCCGGCATCCACCAATGCCACCACGTTTTTCTCACCCAAGCCCTCGATATTTAACGCCGGCTTCGACGCATAATACTCAATCGCTCGCCTCAAAATAAAATCCGAAGACTCGCCCTTCACGCGGTAAACCACCTCGCCAGCCGGCCTTTCAAATACCAACTCCGGATACTGTCGCGCCAAGGCTTTCTCGTAATCAAATGGTTCCGTCCCTTCCGGCCGCAAAGTCATCAAAACCTCTTTCACCTGCGGAATAATATCCCCTGCCTTATAAATAATCACCGTATCACCAATTCGCACGTCTAGTCTCGCAATCTCATCCGCATTATGCAAAGATGCATGCCGTACTGTCGTCCCCGCTACTTCCACCGGATCCAAAATCGCCACCGGCGTCGCCGCTCCCGTCCGACCAATCGAAATCACAATATCCCGCACCACCGTCGTAGACTCTTCTGCCGGAAACTTATACGCCACCGCCCCCCTCGGCGTCTTCCCTACAATCCCCAATCTATCATACACCGCTCGCTCATTAATTTTTATCACCATCCCATCCGTATTAAACTTAAGCCCCTTACGATAGTCGTCCAAATCATGAATATAATTAAACAGCTGTCGCATTTCCGAATGCTTAAACACTCGGTCTTCATTAGAAGTCTGGAACCCAAACGCCCGCAATTTTTCATACGCTTCCTTCCAAGTTACAGAATCCGGCGTCACCAAATCATACGCGATAAATTTGAGAGGCCGACTTGCCGCCACTTTCGGATCCAATTGCCGAATCGACCCCGCCGCGAGGTTCCGCGGATTCGCAAACTCCGCCTCTCCATGCTTCCGCTGAACCTCATTCAACCGCTCAAAATCTTTCTTAAATATAACAATCTCCCCTCTCACTTCAACTTCAGAAGGTATTTCTTCAATCGGAGGGAATCCGGAGGCTGGCAAGCCGAGGACGAGCGCGCGAGCCCCGTGGCGACGGGCGCGAGCAACGCGGCCCGACGATGAAGAAATATTTCTGAGGTTGAGCGGGATGTTTTGTATGGTTTTTACATTCAAAGTCACATCTTCGCCAACCAATCCATCCCCTCGCGTCACCGCTTGATAAAACACGCCGTCACGATACTTCAGCGAACACGCCAAACCATCCATTTTAATATCCGTGAAAAATTCCTCAATCCGTCCGCCCGGAATCAACTTCTCATTCCGCGAAATCCAGTCCTTCACTTCTTCTTCCGAAAACACATCCGCCAAACTAATCATTCGCTTCTCGTGCGCAACTTTCGTAAATTTATCTAGAGGCTTCCCCGCCACCCGCTGCGTTGGTGAATCTGGCGTAATCAAATCTGGGTACTCCGCCTCCAGCAAACTCAATTCATGCTTCAACGAATCCGCCGCCGCCTCACTCATTATCGACTCATCCAACACATGATAATGATACCGATAATCGTTGATAATTTCTCTTAGTTTGAGTATTCTTTTTTTAGCCTCTTCTCTATTCATACTATATATAATAGCATAAAATGGCCCAAAAATCAGACCCCACAAGCTCTTATTTCGACTTCAACATCCAACGATAGTACAAATACAAATACGTCGTAATATAAATCGCCGAGAAACAAGTCATTATCGTCAAACAAACCGGCACAAACGGAATTCCTGCCGTCCACTCGAACTGTTTCATCCACATATCAAACATTATGAGCGGCAACATCACCACTACCCATACCAATAATAGTGCCAAAAACAGTGCCACCAAACGCAGGACAAACTTTATCCTCCGCCCCATCATCAAATCCGAAGCCGTCTGTAAAGCCCGCAAAGGATACATCCCCGGCACGCTCACCGCAATAAATGCTATCAAAGACGAAGACAACAGATAGCCCGACAGCAATACCATCAGTACCGCAAAAATGAAAAACACCAACGCATAAAACGGCGTCGCCAAAAACTCCGTCTGCACTGCCGCCGAAAACGCAATCACCAAGAAGAAAATCGGCAAGCATTGTATCAACGCCACCACAAACACCAAAAACGACGACACCAAAGGCGCCATCGCATTATAAAGTCCATCCCTGAACTTTATTTTATGCTCAGCCAGAATGTGCCTCAACAAATAAATTGTCGTCAACCAAATAATCAAGAATATCAACACCCCAAACACTACCGCCGCTTCACTCGAATCCCCAGACAATCCACCGGTCGTGATAGTAGACAGCAACAACAACCCAGCTTTTGCCACACTACTTACGTCCCCCTCCGACATCTCTGCACTAGTCTCGTCCAAGATTTCCTGAAATTGCGCATAGTTAGACTCACTCATAATACCCACGAACACTACGTTGAGGAGTACTGCAATTATTAGTAAAGGTAAAAACAACTTCCAGTTTTTAAAAATCATCCGAAAACTTGCCATGATGTGATACATTATCCCCGGCATTTCCAATTCCCGTTGATAATCCTCACGGTAAGACCGCCTGAAAGTTTTATGCGGATTCACCCGCTTTTTTCTTTCAGCCTGAACTTTCTTTTTTATTTTTTTAAAAACTTTTTTTGCCATGTTCAAGTCTTTCAATGCGTTTTTCGATTGGTGGATGTGATGATAACAAATTACTGAAAAACCCCTTCTTCAAAGGATTATTAATCCACATCGCCTCCGCCGCGATATTCTGACTTTTCATCGGCTGGCTATGAGACTGCAACTTTTTCAAAGCGTCAATCATTCCTTCAGGGTACCGCGTAATATTCACCGCCGACGCATCCGCCAAATATTCCCGTTGTCGGCTCACCGCCATTTGCGCAATCGCCGCCACTAGTGGAGACAATATCGCCGCGATTAACACCAATACATACCCCACCGGACTCCCCTCGTTTTCACGCCGCCGGTTTCCATAAAACATCATCCGAAACGCAATATCCGAAATCAAACCAATCACGCACACCAATCCAAACACAATCATTGACACCCTAATGTCGTAATTCTTCACGTGCGACATTTCGTGCGCCATCACCGCCGTCAGCTCTTTATCATCCATAATATCCAGCAGGCCTGTCGTCGCTGCCACCGAAGCATGCTTCGGATCGCGCCCCGTCGCAAAAGCATTTGGCGCTTTATCTTCCACAATATAAACTTTCGGCATCGGCAACCCAGTCGTAATCGACAAATTTTCCACTACATTATATAGTCGCGGATTGTCCTTCTTGGTAATTTCCTTCGCCCCAGTCATTGCCATTGCCACCGAAGCCGACGCATAATACTGAATCACCGCATAAACAATCGCGGCCACCACGGTCCAAACCGCCACCCAAACATCCTGGTAATACCACGCAAATAACCCAGCAATCACCCCCACCATCAGCACAAAGCCAACGATGACGTATATAGTTCTCCGTTTGTTTTCCGCAATCTGCTTATACATTTAACTTAAACTCCGCTTTTCCAAAACTTAACCGGCATTTTAACAGAGGTGACAAAAATCTTAACTTTAAGTTATTAAAACTTAACTTCAGGCGCATCCTTGATGCGAGCTTTTTCAGATTCTTCAACTTCAAAGTAATCACGCTTCTTGAAGTGACCTACAAATTTATTAATCAAGTTGGTTGGGAAAGTTTTAATCTTGGTATTAAGTTCTTTCGCACCAGCATTGTAAAATCTACGTGCAGCTTGGATTTTATCTTCAACATCTTGCAATTGCTCTTGTAGTTTCACAAAGTTCTCATTGGCCTTGAGTTCAGGATAAGCTTCCGCAATTGCGAAAATCCTTCCAAGCGCCGATTGCATTTCCTTCTCAGCCTCAGCTGCTTGCTTCACAGTCTTAGCACCCATCGCTGCCGTACGTGCTTCGGTCACCATTTGGAAAGTTTCTTTCTCATGCTTAGCATAACCCTTAACGGTCTCCACCACATTCGGAATCAAATCTGCACGATATTTAAGCTGGACCGTGATATCCGACCATGCTTCGTTTACGCGTTCATCAAGTTTCACGAGGCCGTTATATGCCCCAATAATCATCGCAATAATCGCCACTATCACGACAACGACTACAATAGCTATTATTCCACCTGTAGACATGTTTTCTCCTTTTAAAATTACAAAACCATTATAACACAAAACTAAATAATACAATATGTCCTTTCGAAAATAAAATCCGCTTAGGTGGTATTTTCTCTTGCCGAAGTGCGTCTAATCGACGAGCGAGGCAAGAAAAATGCCGCCTAAGCGGATTTTAATTCGAAAGGTGGTGCGAGCGAAGAGACTCTAACTCTCGCACCTTTAGTTTCGAGAGTTCCAACGAAAAAAGCTCCACTGGAGCATCAAGGTGGTGCGAGCGAAGAGACTCTAACTCTCGACCTCTTCCTTGGCAAGGAAGCGCTCTAAACAACTGAGCTACGCTCGCAACTATCCCAATTATAGCACACATTTGTATTTTTTGGCAACAGGTGATATAATCAGCTTAAGCTAAAGTCAAAATAAAAATGGAAATCGCACTACAAATCTTAATCTTAGTTATCGGCTTCATCCTTCTCATCAAAGGCGCCGATTGGTTGGTGGATGGGGCGTCTTCCGTAGCTTCTAATTTCAAAGTCAGTAAACTTCTCATCGGCCTCACTATTGTCGCCTTCGGTACCGGCGCACCCGAACTTGCCGTTTCCTTTTCCTCTCTCATTAATGGCAGCACCGACATCCTCGTCGGCAACGTCATCGGTAGCAATATCATCAATGTCCTACTCCTAATCGGCATTGCCGCCGTCATCCGTCCCATCAGAGTCAAAAAAGACACCGTTTCTAAAGAACTACCGCTACTACTACTCATTTCTACCGCCCTCATCGTATTATTACTAGACGTTAATCTCGCCGAAGCTATCATTAATACCTTCTCCCGCGCCGATGCCATTATCTGTTTGTTGTTCTTCTGCATTTTCCTTTATTATCTCATCGCCATGGCACGCAAAAACCGCCGTGGTAAATCCGCCAAAAAGGAAGTCGAGAAACCCAAATACAAACTCGGCAAATCTTTCTTATTCGTTATTCTCGGTTTGGTCGGGGTAGTGGGCGGCAGCGAGCTAGTCGTAAATTCCGCTTCTTTCATCGCGGGAGCAATTGGTATCTCCGAAAGAATTATATCTCTTTCCGTTATCGCCTTTGGCACATCTCTACCAGAATTAGTTACTACTATTTCCGCCGCCAAGAAAGGCGAATCCGATTTGCTAGTTGGTAACATCGTCGGCAGCAACATCT
>JAUMXR010000052.1 GCA_030528995.1 Candidatus Saccharimonadota bacterium
CCCAAACCTTTTGGCTTTTCAATCATAAACTCAAGGCTCGGCTCTGTAAACGGGAAATAACCAGGCTGTGTTCGAATATTGAGTTTCTGCTCATAATATTTTTCAAAAAACTCTCTCAAAATCCCAAGCATTTGTCCCATATTACAGTCTTCAGATACATATACCCCTTCACATTGATAAAAAGTATGTTCGTGTGTCGCATCCACATCTTCATTTCGGAAAACTCGTCCTGGCACCACCACGGCTATCGCATGCCCTTCTTCTAAGCACTTCTTATATTCTTTCAACACTCGATGCTGCATCGTCGAAGTGTGTGCTGGTGGTATTAAACCCTCCTCCGTTCGAAAAGTATCATATCCATCCCGCGCCGGATGTTCCTTCGGGAAGTTCAAAGTATCAAACATATGATATTCATCGTCAAGTTGTCTAGCTTCAACGATATCGAACCCCATCATCTGATAAATTTCACAAACCCTATCAAGCTCTGTCATTAAAGGATGTGAGGAGCCCATCTCGGCAGGATAGAATTCCGGTATCGGCTCGTTCACGCCCGACCACGCTGTCACGTCCAAAGGTTCAGCTTCAACATCAAGTAGAGCTCTCTCCGCTTCCGCAATCCGCGCCAAGACTTCAGTTCGTTTCGCATTTAAAGCCTTGCCAAACTCCGCCCGCTTCTCAACCGGCAAATCCCGAATCCCAGCCGCTTCTGCATTGATTTTTTTTAATTCCTGTTTTAACCTATTAATTTCTTCCATATTGTATATATTATACCTCTAAACCAACAAAAACACTATATTTATATATCTAAATCGCAAAGCTACGATTGCGCACATCTGCGAACACAATCACATTTAGCATAATCCCATCATTTGCTAATACGTTCTCATTATCGAACATCGGCTTACCGTCAACATTAACCTGCGACTCCCCAAAAGCGTATCGCTCGGTTGGATCATAGTTGGCTACATATCTATAATAGTCAATTAAAGCTAAAGTGTCAGAAACATCTTCCTTGGTCATACCAGAAACCCTTGCAATCTGTCCTTCAAACGAATTATCTAATGGAAATTCTTTATAATATTCATCCAAAAAGGCTAAAGTAGAATTAGACTCTAAAATACCCATTTCCGAAAGTACTCTTTGGTCTAAATTGTACGTCGAAAAGTATCTCACTTTATTATCGACAGCAGCATTTCTAGATTTTCCCGTGCAGGCAAGACCACTATTCCATTTTATATTATCTTCTTGTTCTAACGCGTCAAATGCATCAAGAAAACCTTCGAATGGAATAAAATTCATGCCAAAATTTATTAAGCCATTAGCAACTGCACTATCAGTTGTAGTATGTTTTTCAATAAAACCTTGCACTGCCGCATTCATTGTGCCGGGCTGCGTATCACTAGTTGAACAAGCCACAATCCATTTAGCATAATCGGAATTAACGTTTATTTTTGGGTTACCATGAGAGTCTTCACCTGCGAAACTACCATCCGCCGCCAATACTTCATATGCCGTATCTGGATCCACTGACGCCAAATCATTCACATAAGCTCCGGCATATTTATTGCAAGCAAAATCACCAGCTACACCAACACTTGATAAATACGAACAATTATCGCCGCTCGAAATTGAAACTGCATACTTTTCCGTCTCATTAGCCGCGCTGACAGATGGGCTAACTAAGGCAAGCGCAGCATCACCAGT
>JAUMXR010000053.1 GCA_030528995.1 Candidatus Saccharimonadota bacterium
AAACCTCATTATCAATAATGATATCGTCGGCATCCTCGGCCAAATCGCTCTTTACCTCGCCTTGGCTCTAACCGTCTTCTCTGGTTTAGATTACCTTATAAAAGGCAAGAAATTATTAACAAAATAGTGCAAGCAAACGCTGAGGAGTCGATGCGGTCCAAGAATCCTCCGTGTCCTTCCGAGCCTCCCACGCACATCTCAAGTTTCTCGAAAAACTTATTTTTAATGATAATTTCATTGGAATCTTTCACCTTGAAGCAACGCTTCAGATGGCTTTCAAACAAATCGCCACAGAGCGCCAAAGGTCCACACAGTAGATAAATCCAATCCGTTGTAAACGCTCCTGCGCAAGCCATTTTAATCGCCACCATCCCCACTGCCATGGAGAGCCCTAGAATCGTTCCCTCCCAAGTCTTGTTTTTAGAAATATGTGGGAAAGGGCGAGACTTTTTGAATACTTTGCCCCCAAACATCTTACCAAACAAATATGCAAAAATATCATAACCAGGTACACCGAGAATGATATACCAAAAATAATCCACATTTATCCTTGCCACAAAAATCGTCCCACACACCAAAAACGCCAATTCAAGTACTGCCAGCACTATATTATATATAGTGTGTTTTTTCTTGAAGAAACTCGCGAGCTCTATCGCCGACATGAAGGCAAACAACCCAAACAAAATCTTAAATGGGATGCTGTCAAAAGTATATAAAGCCAACATCGCCACCAGGAATATTCCAACACCAACTATCAACCTGACCCGGAAGTTTTTATCCATAGCCCAATTATATCATAATCACAAACAAATATAACATTTAAAATCATCGACCCATACAACACCGCCCCTCTCTAAACAAACCCCCACTGTGCTATAATATATATACTATGCCACTAGATTATATTTACAAAAAGATTAAGAACACCCTGCGCAAAATTGACATGAAAATAGAACGCGCCAAGTATTCTTATATTGATAAGATGCCACGAAATATTGAATACTTTAATGGTGGCCTCTACGATGCTATTTACGAGTCTTCTTGCAAATGGCCCCACAATACCGCTCTTCAATATTATGATTACGAAATCACCTATAAAGAGTTAATCAAAAAAATCAACAAGACCGCTGCCGCTCTTAAGGCCATTGGTGCCAAGAAAGGTGACCGCATCACCGTCTGTATGCCGAATACCCCTGAAGCCATTTATATGTTTTACGCCATCAATGAAATCGGCGCCGTTGCTAACATGGTCCATCCCCTTTCCAGCGAAAAAGAAATCGAAGATTACGTCAACCAATCGCGTTCACGCATCATTCTTTGTATCGATATCTCCTATCCTAAAGTT
The DNA here is from genome assembly GCA_030528995.1 of Candidatus Saccharimonadota bacterium. Lineage (GTDB taxonomy): Bacteria > Patescibacteriota > Saccharimonadia > Saccharimonadales > Saccharimonadaceae > Nanosyncoccus. The sequence continues at coordinate 1,346 of JAUMXR010000053.1, forward strand.
GAGGCCATTATTAAGAACACTGAGTTAGAACAAGTCATTGTAGTTTCACCTACTCGTTCCATGGCGCTCATCGTTCGCGCCATCTACAAACTAACTAAAGGCCGCAAGAATCACATCAAAAAATCACAACAAGTTATCACTTGGGACAAATTCTTGTTGAAAGCCAACAAATACATTGGCAATCCTCATGCTCGCGTCAATTCTGAAGACGATGCGGTTATCATGTACTCTGGTGGCACCACCGGCAAACCCAAAGGTATTATTCTTTCCAATCTCAATTTTAACGCTCAAGCGCTCGGCGCCAAATATTTAGTCCCGGAACTCTTCAGGCCAGAATATTCCTTCATGGCTTTCTTG
>JAUMXR010000054.1 GCA_030528995.1 Candidatus Saccharimonadota bacterium
ATTGACGGATATTCTTGACAGGAAAACCCCTCAGTCCCATCTTGCCGCCGACATCCCGACGCGCGGCACCAGCGTTGTCGTCGGGAAGGCGTTCAGCGAGGCGGAAATTGTCGATGTAAAGGTGGATGGAAATAAGTGGGATGATACAATTAAGGCTGAAACCATTGTGTTAACAAAGGAACAGCTAAATGGTCGAGATCACAAGAGCGTTCGCTTTGTTAGATTCGTGTGCGCTAATCGTCTGCGCATGACAGTAAAGGCGGAATTCCATTCGCAATCCAAAGTCACTGGCGAATGTACTTATAATTTGGAAAAGACAATGCCTTCGTCGCAATCATGAACGCCTTTACATACACGGGAGCGATTGAGGGACTGTAGTTACCGCTTCATTTCTTAAAAGGCGGTGGTAAGAAGAGAGGTGAGTTTTGACTTTATAATGCGATTCGACACTGCCATCACCGAACTTCTCAGCTCTATTTGTTAGGCACCAAAGATAGCAAAATAGGTCTTGTCTACTTTGCGATTTTTGCCTTGGTTTTTTGGGGGGCAGGACCCGCGCAGGCAGTTAAAGATGACATGCTTCTGGTGAATATCGTGAGTTATTTTCTTTCGTCTGAGAAAACGAGAATCCTCTGCGGAAAATTCTAAAGTGCATTCAAGGCAGTAGTTCAGTATCAATCTTTCCCAGTCTTCTATGCTAAAGCCACAGTTTGCAAACTATGGATATGTCAATGCGTTGCGTGGTATAATATGAACTAAAAGCTTGATGAGTGAAAGGAGCGAATAATGGAACTTTGGAATGTATGCAGGGCAATTAATAATCCGGTTCGGTTGGAGATGCTCCGGTTTATTGCGCAGTCACCGGTGCAGGCGCTTAATGTCCTTCAGGTTGGAGATTTTGTAGGATTGCAGAAGGCTGCCGCGAGCCAGTATTTGAAGTTGCTGGCAACGGCTGGATTTTTAAATGTAGAGCGCTCTGGTAAATTTGTTGTTTGTTCATGTTCGAAATCTTTAGAGACCTCGGCAGGAATAATTTATGAGAAACTTAAAACGTTATTCCCCAAACCTAATCGAGTATTCGCCATGGCGCCTAAGTCCGGATGGCAGGATGAATTGCTTCTAAAGATTAATGCGTTTTCTTTTCCTAGTCGTATTTTGATTTTGCAAGAGTTGTTGCAACATGAACGGCTTGGGTTTGAGCAGCTTCAACTGAAGGTGAAGTTGCCTCCGAAAACATTAAAAAGACAGTTTGGGATTTTAATTTCGGCCGGGGTTGTTGATCCACAGGAAAGCACAGGGACAGGTTATCGTCTTTCAACTCAGAAGGATTGCTTACTTGATGTATTGGTTAAATGTCTCTGACCATAGTTTGCAAACTGTGGTCAGAGACTGGATTTTGGGGAGAGAAAGATATGCGTATAATGGCAATATCAGATTTACATGGTAATCTCGAGGGGCTTAATCCTTCGGGTGCGGATGTGGTAGTCTTGGCTGGCGATATTGCGCCTTTGAGAGGGCGCGGCGTTTGGCACGTGAATGACCAAAAGAAATGGATTAATAAGAAGTTTCGTGAATGGACTCAGTCATATCCTGATGTCCAGTTTGTAGTTACTCCTGGGAATCATGATT
>JAUMXR010000039.1 GCA_030528995.1 Candidatus Saccharimonadota bacterium
ACTCCGGAGCCGACTACGGCGCCGCAGCCCACTAAGGCTCCGACTGAACCGACTTCGAAGCCGACCGACCCACCGCCGGAGACAACTCCAAAGCCGACCGATCCGCCGCCGCCACCGGAAACTACGCCGGAGCCAAAGCCGACCGATCCGCCGCCCGGAAGAGATCTTAAAGCTGAACAGCAGGCTGGTGTCGAGCGCGCGAAAGCCTTAGGGTATACGGTTACTAAGGTATACGATAATTCGGAGTATGCTTTTAAGTTTACGAATGCAACTGGAACGTACAGAGGGGCGGCTCATTTTAGATCTGGAGATGGGTGGTACGTATCTTATGGGCCAATTGATTCGAGCGATCCCAACGCCACATATAGATATGGAGGAAGCGGTGATAGCGTTATTGACCTGTTGAACAGTATCGATCCTGCCTGGATGAATTACTCTGGCTAAATTAGGTGTAAAACACGAAACGAGCGTCGCATTAAAAATGCGGCGCTTTTTCTTCTTGACTTTTTATAATGTTTATGTATATAATTGAGGTACAAAGGTCATATTAAAAATAAAAAGGTAACGCAAAAATGATTTTGCATACGAAAAAGAAATTTTTGAGGAAAGCTTTTTTCTCCATGATTGCTATTGGTGCAGTCGTTTTTGCAATCGCTAATATCGCAAACAAAATTGGCGAACAGACGATAGCTATGTCTGGAGACGGCGATGCGGTTGAACTTGTCTTTGATTCAAATGATAAGATCTTCTATGGTGAGCGTCGTGATGATAGCCAACACCAATGGGAAGGCGATAGAGGTGCGACTCACTGGTTTACTACTGTTACGCAAAATAACGGTTCGTATACTGCTTTTTGTTCTCAGCCTACAAAAAAGCCATTGGCTGGTGATTTCCAAGTAGAGTATTTAAATGATAACAATACGAGTCTTTCGCCGGCTACGCGTAAGCAGTATAAAATGATGAAATTGATGATTTTTGCTGCCACCAACGGTGGCCCTGGTGCCGTTAACGATACTAATATACAATCAGCAGCTACCGGTTTAATGAATTACTTGTTTGATAGCTACACTTTAACTGGCCTCGATATTACATCTAGCAACACGAGATTGATTTATGCTTATACTCACGCAGTGCTCGGCCTCATCTATGACGTTGACTATACCGGAACAATAGCCACAAGTGAGCTTAGAAGCCACGAGCCTTACGTAAGAGGGATTATTGCTAAGTTGGCTAATATAGTGGATGGGACTGTTACCACATATAATACTGCATACGTCATGTCCCAGTCATATAATCTTTATACCGTTAACAGGTATGAATCCGATATTGAAAACCCTGACGAATATCAGGATATTGTTTGGATTGAAAGCCCAGAGTTGGGCAGAATTCAAATTCAAAAGAAAGACTACGACACAACTACTGCGCAGGGCGATGCTAATTTGGCTGGTATTCCTTTCCAAGTAAAAAATATTTCTGGAAGAGAAATTTATGATCCAGTCAATAAACAAACGTATGCAAATGGCGCCGTAATTCGTACCGGTAGCACCGATGTTAACGGTAAAATTACTTTCACCGTACCAATTGGCAAATACGAGGTGACGGAAACTGGTACGAACAGCTTTTATAGACAAACCGATGTTACGCCAAAAACTGCAGAAATTATTTCCTATCGTAGCGAAGATGTCGGGTTGCCATTCGCGAACAAAGTTCACGACGAAGGTGGCATTAAAGTTTACAAAAAAGACAAAGATACTGGCGGTTGTTCTGCTCTCGGTAGTGCAAGCCTAGCCAATACGAAGTTTTCTCTATACAACAAATCCAGTCAGCCAATTTATTATAACGGTAGGACTATTGCCGTTGATGGCTTAGTTGACACGAAAACTATTTCGTCCAGCAGTTGTTTTGTTACCTTTACCGGGTTGCCGTATGGTAGGTATGATGTAGTTGAGACTACTACTGGCAGTGGTTACCTTCCGGACACCGATAACCAAAATAATACAGCACATCATCTAGTAACAGTTCCGACTAGCCAAGTGATCGAACTTACGATTTATAACCAAGTCAAACGTGGCAATGTTAAATTTAAGAAAATCGACATTAATGACAATAACGCCCCGATGGCAAATGTTGCTTTCCGTATCACTTCTAGAACGACTGGCGAAAGCCATATTGTCGTAACTGACGCGAATGGTGAAGTCGATACTTCTAGAATTGCCCACACGAGCAACACTAACGGTTATGACAGAGAGGTTCATCTTGGCGTGGTTGGCCCGGCGGAATATGTCTATCATGATAATTATGGTACCTGGTTCTACGGCAATCTTAATGAAAGCGGAACTGTCAGCAACAGTCTCGGCGCTTTACCGTATGATAACTATACCCTTACCGAGCTAGCTTGTGATACCAACGAATTCTGCTACAATATCGAGAATCTCTCCGTGAACTTTTCAGTCACGAACAATAGCACGGTTTCTGTCACTTTGTCGGGTAGCCCATTTGAAAACGATTGTGTCCATCATGCTATTGGTACTACCGCATACGATCCGGCTGACGGCGATAAATATATTATGGTTGACGACGATGCTGTGATTCGTGACCGTGTTGGCTACCACGCTATGAGGGGTAAATCTTATACTATCTCTGGTGCCTTATATGATAGAGAATCTGGTGAGCCGCTTGGTGTCACTCAGTCTGTAGACTTTACTGTTGGTAATTCGGAAGATGGCTATCAGGATTTGGATTTCACGATTGATACGACTACTCTCGCTGGCCACAGTATTGTGGTTTATGAGGAGTTAATTTATAACGGCACGGTGGTTGCTGAACACAAAGAACGCACCGACGACCAGCAAACTGTCTACGTGATTGACTTTGGTACGACCGCAGTTGATAAAGCTGATCAGGATAAATATATCGTTGCCGAAGGTAATGTTACTATTACCGATACTATCGATTATTGTTTAATTCCTGGTCAGACCTTCACTTTTGTCGGTACTCTTTATGACAAGACGGCTGGCGCTTTGTTGCCAAATATTACTTCTAGTACCACGATTACTCCAACCAGCGCAAATAGATGTAGTTCTGCTACGATAGACTTTACGTTTAATGCTGATGCATTGGCTGGTCACACAATTGTGGTATATGAAAAACTTTATCACGATAACGTCGTGATTATGACTCACGAAGATGCTTCTGATGCTGACCAGACGGTTTATCTAATTAACTTTGGCACAACCGCAGTCGATAAAGCCGATCAGGATAAATACATTATTAATGAAGCCGATATGATTATCGAAGATACTATCGATTACTGCTTGGTGGCTGGCCAGGACTTTAGATTTGATGCTACGCTTTACAATAAGTTGACTGGCGAGTTCTTGGTGGATAATAAGGGCGAATTAGTGAGCTATTCTCTCAGCATTACGCCGACCACTCCTTGTGGCTCGGCTAAGGTTGAGCTCAAGTTTGACGCTAGAGGTCTTGATGGCCACGACTTGGTAGTGTTTGAAAAACTTTATCACGAAGACGATTTGATTATGACTCACGAGGACGAGGACGATTCTGATCAAACCGTGCGTGTAATTAGCTTTGGTACTACCGCTAGCGACCAAGTAGATAGTGATAAATACGTAATTGATGGTGACAAAGTTATCATTCGCGATAGAATCAAATATTGCTTAGTGGCCGGCAAACAGTTCACGGTAGAAGCTTATCTAGTTGATAAAGCAACCGGTGAGCCAATTGAGGGCAAAGAAGGTGATATTGTTTCTAGGTCTTATGGCCTCAAAGAAAGCGTTGATTGCGGCTCGTTCGTAGCATCATTCGAGGTTGACGCTACTGCATTGGCTGGTCACGATCTCGTAGCTTTCGAAAGGGTGCTCGATGGCGATGATGTAATTCTTACTCACGAAGATTTGTTGGACGAAAACCAAACCGTGCGCGTGGTTAGCTTGGAAACCTTTGCGACCAGCAACCAGGATGAACTTGAAGAACTTGATCCAAATAGCGAAGTCGTGATTACTGATCGTGTGGTCTACTGTCTCAGGGCCGGTAAAGAATTTACCTTTGTTGGTAGGCTGATGGACAAGGCAACTAAAAAGCCTGTCGTGATTAATGATGAAGAATTAGTTGAAACTGTCACCTTTACTCCAGAAGAAGATTGTGGCGAGTTCACGATTACTTATACCTTCCCTGCTAAAGGTATGGCCAAAAAGGTTTTCGTGATTTTGGAAGAACTTTATGATGAAGCTGGCCGTCGCATCTTGCTTCACGACGATTACGAGAACGAAAACGAAACCGTAAAGTTACCACCGAATACTGGTTTTGAAACTGATGACCAGAGCGGTGCCAATGATAACAACGCCACGGCTATTATTGTGGCGCTCGGCATGCTTGGTGTGGCTGCATTCGTAGTGGTGCGCAACTTCGGTAAGATCTTCACCACCAGAGACAAATTCACCCTCTAAATTGACTTTTGATAGCTTTTATGCTATAATTAAAGTGTAGGTAGTTTACCTACACTTTTTTGCACATTAAGAGAAGAGCTGTATGCGAGGAGGCGATAATATGACAGTAGTAAAGAGAAAAAAGAAGGAAGAAGCCATTAAAACTGATCCCTATTTGGGTAATTCTCTGTTGATTGACCCGGATTTGTTAAATAAAGGCTGGACTCGTCTCTGTGAGGAGTCGTTGCCTGAATATGGTGGTGATTTCTATATCCGTAACGGATTTGAGGTTATTTCGAAGGGCTTAAGAATGGAGCTGAAACGACTAGGATATGGCTGTTTGCTGTTCCGGTGGCCGGGAGATACCGGGCTATCGAATCGGCTGACATTCGTGTTTGTTCCTAGATCTACTAGAGTAGGGGTTAGCCAAAGATGTATTATCGGAATGCCGAAGATGAGCTATTTGAAGTTTGATGAGAAATACCCTCTGATCGAGGTCCATCAGCACAAATATGGATTCGGGTGGCGCCTAAATCATGGCGCAATCGCCGATGTGAGGGACGTCACAAAGTTTACTCCGTTTTACGTTATAGATCCAGGATATGACAGAGTATCCTTCACGAAGAACTTGCCAATATATAAGTTCTTGGACCCTGATTATAGGAAGCCGATAAAAAGGCCAAAGATTATTAAAGAGATTTGAATGCTCTTCTCTAACGTGTGGGCCGCCGTAACTGGCGGCCTTTAATATTGACTTTTATACTTTTTATGCCATAATTAAAGTGTAGGTAGTTCGCCTACACTTTTTTGCACATTTAAATTGGAGTGGCGATGTGTAGTCTATGTACGGAGGTTTTCGAAGATGAAAAAGCATGAAGTAAAGAAAAACGAATTTGGATATTTTGAGTTAAAAGCCAAAGATTTGCAGTCGGCAAGAGAACTGACGCCTGGATTTAGGGCGATTGATGGCAGTAAGGTGCTTTCCGAACGTCTTGTTCGCAAATATAAAAAGCATTTTGACTGCATCGTGATCTCATGGCCTTGTCGGGATACTGACTCATTTCTTAAAATTACTAACGTGGCAACCCTGGTTTTTACCTATAAAGGTTGCACTATCGAGGCTAGGACTTGGGATCCGTTTGACCCGATGACTGGTGATTGCCCGAATATCGAGTTTAGGCAAAGATATCCGGTTATCGAAGTCCACGACCTATCGCGTCAGCTGATGGGTGCGGTTCCGGGTTTTGACCCCGACGATCCAACTTGCCTTTTGGAGCGAGAAAAATATGACGGCCCGCTTACGTTGCAGGCTTCGTCTGGTTTTGCTCCTTTGCCGCCGCAGCAGGATATTGACGAGTATTTTAAATGTATCTTGCCGCCGAACCGCGTGAAACTTTATTTCCGCAAGAAGAATGAAGCTATATCCCAGTTGCTGGAAATCGCCAACGAATTCTGCTACTGGTAAATAGTCACTCCACACAAAAACCGCTGGTCCGATTGGGCCAGCGATTTTTTATTGTTCGAAATTATTTCGAGTTGCGTTTTTCGATAACTTCTTGAGCTACGTTTGGTGGAACTTCCTCGTAGCCGTAGAGCTCCATTGAAGAAGCAGCACGACCTTGAGACATACCACGGAGGTCACCGGTGTAACCGAAGAGGTTGGCGAGTGGACAGAAAGCTTTGATAAGCTTGGCGCCACCGTTCAAATCTTCCATTTCATCGACGCGACCACGGCGAGAGTTAATATCGCCAATGACGTCGCCCATGAACTCTTCAGGGGTGGTGATTTCCATCTTCATGACAGGCTCGAGGAGTACTGGGTTAGCTTTCTTAATACCTTCGCGGGTGGCGAGAGCACCTGCGAGGGTGAAGGCGAGCTCGGAGGAGTCGACATCGTGGTAAGAACCATCGTAGAGGGTAGCTTTAACGTCAACTACTGGGTAGCCAGCGATAACGCCACCAGCGAGAGTGTCTTCGACACCTTTTTGAACTGGTTTGCGGTATTCCTGAGGAACCACACCACCTTTAATTTGGTCGATAAATTCGAAGCCTTTACCTGGTTCGTTTGGTTCAAACTTAATCCAAACGTCACCATACTGACCACGACCACCAGACTGTTTGATGT